>DAOSWV010000003.1:101028-128066 GCA_035380125.1 Oscillospiraceae bacterium | reverse complement strand
CAATATGGCTTTTCCTTTCGGGTCTGCCATGATTTCTCCCATTGTGGAATTGAGGTAATATCCAAGCCTGTTTCCAATTTGACCGACAAGCATTAAGAGCAACGCAGTGCCAGCGCGGTCTTTATGTCGTCAAGGTGTTCTTCGCGGATAACTCGATAATGAATCCACCCGCCATCATTGCAGGGATGCTCCTTGATCAATATTCTATCAGCAGCGTAGGGTTCTGTCCTCTCAATATCAGCCGGAAAAAGAGAGCCTTGGCAGATAAACAAAACATCCGAACAAATGCCGATTTATAAGGCAGAAGCCCCAAGACTTCTGCCCTATATTATACCGCCATATTGTGTCCTTTTCTACCGCTTATTCGTCAAAATCCGGGTACAGCTCCATCGCCTCGTATTCTTCATCGCTGATGCGCTCCAGCTTATCGAGCACCGAATCCGTCAGGTCGCGCAGCTCGGCTTCCTCCGGCTCAAGGTACTCCCGCATGGCAGTGAGAGCGTCCATAAGGCCATCCTTCGTGCCGGTATTGTAGATGCACATGAGGTTTATTTCGTCCTGAGTGAAGTTATTCATCATCAAATCTCCATTTCCGCGCTCTTTTTCGGCGCTGTTATTTTAGCTTCTTGTTTCGATGTGTCTCTGAGTTTTTGAATTATCGAGAGCTTTTTCTCGCTGACTTTATCTCTGTCCCGTTCAAACAGGCGCTGCGCCTCCTTGTCCGCACAGTAGAGATAGAAATTATAGTCTCCGCATGAGGGATTGCAGCGCAGGAAGTATTGATGCTCCGGCATCTCAATCTGAAAGCCATAGGCTGGGAGTGATGCTTGTACCTTGGCTCTGTCCTCGCGGAGCTTGCAGAAACCCTCCATACTACGGAGATTGTTCAGAGGGCCGAAGTCCTGACGAAGCCAGTTTACAACAGCGTCCAGCTCTGTTTTGAAAGACTGCGTGTTCAGTTTGTCATCGTTGTGCGGCCACCAAGTAGTCCAGAACTCTTTGCCGCCGCCAAAGTCGCCCCGAAGATGGCCTACCAGCCCGCGTTCTGCATCCTTGCTATCATCGGAGTAGAGCCAATCAGTCTTGTCTGCGTCAATGGGTAGGATTTCAAAGACGGTTTTGTCTACGGGCGGGTGTTCCTCCAGATACTCGCCAATCGACACATAGCCGTTGCCCAGAAAGTTCATATCGTCGGCGTCAAAGTCCAGATGACCGCTGGGGTCAAGCTGAATAGCTTCATTGGATATGAGTGTCCCGAAGTGATTGACCACGATTCCATACCCAAGCTGACAGGGCTCGCCCCAATCGTCATCGGTGTGCCGTATCTCATAGCGGTGCAGCCCTTCGGGAATGGTGTCCTTCTGTACGCGGCAATCTGTGAACAGGACGGTCTTACCCTGAAACTCGACTTCCTCAAAGCGTTCATTCATCGCGTCAACAGCCATGCCTTAAATCTCCCTTTCCGCACTCTTTGCAGGCGCTGTTTTGAGTGGTTTTTCAGATACGTTGCTATGGAGCATCGCAATGACGGAGGGCTTCTTTTCCGAGCGTTCCGGCTGCTTCTGCGGCTCAGCCTCACGGCGTACAGCTTCCACATAACCCAACAGGGATATGGGCTGACCGGCCTTCACTTTTTCCTCCAGCTCCGCAACAGTCTCCTTTTTCCCGTTGTTGACGATTCCATCAATCTGGTTGTAATCGTCCTCCATAGCCATTTCAGCGTTTTTGAGGTAGTTCTGCTGTGGCAGAAACGTGGGCAGCTCCTTGAAGCCCCAACTGTCAACGTAATGACAGGATACGCCACCTGCCTGCTTGAGCGCAACGATGTCGCTTACAGACAGGCTGTGTCCTGTGAAGTCGGCTGGACGGTCATTATTGAACGTGGCGTAGATCTGATTCAGCTTGTCCTGCTCGTCACCGGCAGTACCAAGATTGCTTGCATACACGGAGGTATAGTTTTCACGCTGGATTTCAAGTCCTTTCCTCTGCAAATAGTCTGAGTTCATAAACCGAAGCTCTGTAAGCTCGGGAGCATCCCGCAGCTGATAAATGGCAAAGGAATCGTTTGGGCTGGAAAGAAACTCGGCCTCAATATCTCTCTGTGGCTCACTAACGCCGAGTTCGTCCTTTACAGCGTCCCAATCTTCACGGGTAATACCGAAAATGCCGTCAAAGCTCTGAACCTCATCTGTGTCAAAAGCCATTGCCTCGGTATTGTCCGGGTGAAGCAGATATACGGTTACATCACGCTCCGCAAGCTCCAGTGCCCGGTCTTTTGTCAGCGGCAGCATATCCACATCTGTATAGCCGTAAGCGTTCATGCTCTCAATAGAGATAGCCGGGTCAGGAACAGCACCGTTATCCGGTGCAGTCGTTACTAGCGTTTCCTCAACCGTAATCTCGGAGACCGGTGCAGTCGGCGTTTCTGTGCCTATCGAGGGCACGTCAAGCGCAAAGGCCGCCTTTGCGTCAGGAACGGTTAAACTGCCCTCGTTCAGTGCCGCAGAAATTTCACGGCATTGCTCTGCTGTGCTGACACCGATAATATCTCCCGGAATAAGCTCTCCGTCCTGCTTCGTGTATGCCTGAACAAAACACCGATCAGCATCGCCGGTAGCGGTTGGATTGCTGTGCATAAGATATTCCACGGTAGGTGAAATCTGTTCTGGCACTGCCTTATCCAGCCCACGTTCCTTCATAATCGCGGCGTAATTCCGGTCAATATCCGTGATAAGACCGCTGGAGGTTTTGTTGATGGTTTCCAGACTGGCACGAAGCTCGGACAGCTCCTTATCCCTGGAATAGCTGGCGAGATAGCCGAAGGAGTTTTCTCCTGTCTGAATGCCATAGTAAGCGCAAACGGAGAAAGAAACAGACTCAGCTTCCAATTCTTCGGCGCTGCGGCTCTTTTTGACGAACTCAGCAATAGAGGTATCTTCATCAATCTCTAACCGCCACTCAAACTGATTCTCATCGACATACTTCCAGTTGTGAGCCTCAGCCTCTGCGATGGCCTCGGCTTCGGTATTAAATCCGCTGTTCAGGTCTTGCTTCGTGCCGCCTTCACTGACTATGACAACCTTCCACTGCTCCGTGACCTCCGGCAGTTCCTTGTTGTGGAGCTTGGAGTGGGCCATCTCGTGGATTGCGGCGGAGACGGTCTGCACCTCACTCATGCCCTCGCGGATGGCAATGCGCTGGTCTGTTGTGGAGAAATAGCCGTCCATATTAGCGCTCATAGCCTCAAAAGCGATGGGAACCGGCGCAGAACGCCGCAGGGCCTCCATAAAAACATCGTAGTTCTGCACGTTGCCGGTCAGGTTTTCTGCCAGCTCCGGCAGGGGCTTTCCGTCAGTCTGAGAATAATCAAAGGTCGTCACTACCTTGTACATGGGTATCTGGATGACCTTTTCCTCGGTGATGACCTTGCCGTCCGCATCCAGTATGGGTTTTTTGGTATCAGGGTCGAGCTTCTCCTGCTCAATCATTTTCTTATAAGGCGTAGGCGCAATAATCTTGATACCTTTTTCACCCTTCATCACACTGCGCTCAAACTTGTTTTTCCACGAGGTGAAGGACGCGCAGAGCGTAGCGTCGGGCTTCTGGAGATAGATGAGCATCTGATTGTTGACGCTGTACCGATGAAAACGGCTCATAGTGGTCAAATACTGCTTATATTTATCCGACTGGAACAACTCGCGGATTCCGGTCTCGATGCTGTCGGTTATTTCCTTGAGACGTTCCTTATTTGTCTGGGCTTCTGCCATGAGGCAAGACCTCCTTTACGTTTTTTGAATTACCCGCTTGTATTTCAGCGGACTGTTTTCGAGATAGTCATTGATGAGCCTGCTCTGTGCCTTTGTTTCGGCGTAGGCAGTCACTGTGATGGTTTTAGTGCTCCAATCCCGCGTGTAGCTGTCTGCTGCCACGTTGGTGATATGGCTACCGGCGAGGAAGTCTCGGAACTGCTGCATCGCCTCACGGTTATCCGACGGTTATCCGACATGACTACATTCACATAGGCCTTTTCTTTGGACAGGCGATTGTTTACTGCCACGGCAAGGCAGCACCCGACGCCGCTGGCAAGCGACACAATAAGAATGGCCAAAACGCCGTCCGAGGTAACAATCAGCTTGGTAATCCAGTAGTAGATGAAGTTGGATGCCGCCAGACTGATACCGGCGAGAATACAGCGATTGCGCTGTATGAGAATTGTTTTGGCTGTGCTCAGAGTGTTGTCCAGCACCTTGGCGGCGAACAGTACCGCATAATATAGAACCATTGTCAAATGTCTTTACCCCTTTCCAGAGAATGCGGCTCCCACACAGGAATACCCATGTAGGAGCCGCAGGTGATTTATCTGTCTTCTTTGGTAAAATCCAGCTTGTAGGTTGAGCGCGTGCCGTCATCCTCAAGCACGATGAAAGCGTCGTAATTCTTGCCGGTCTTCTCCGAATAGATACCGCTGGCATAGGTGCGTCCATCCTTTAGGAGCGAGGTCGCCATCTTTTTCGTCAGGTTGATTTTCTTTGCGGTCAGGAACTTGTTGTCACGCCAGAGACAGAAGCGACAAGCTGTGCTCTCGCAGAAATAGCCCTTCTTGCTCTCGGTCACATTACAGCCGCAGCGCGGGCACTTGCCGACAACGGGCCGACCGGAGGGAAAGAGTGTTTCTGCACCACGGATGACCTCATAGCCGTTCACAAGCTCGGAGACCATATCCGAAATCTCCGACAGGAACGTGTCGGCGGACAGCTCACCGTGCTCCACCTGTTTCAAACGCTGCTCCCATTCGGCGGTGAGAAGCGGAGATTGAAGCTGCTCCGGCAGGACGGTAATAAGGGAAATACCCGCCTGCACGGGAATGAGATTGACCGCTTTCTTGCTCTTGCGGCGCTCCACAAAGCCGGCAGAGACCAGCTTTTCCAGAATTGCGGCGCGGGTAGCGGGAGTGCCCAGCCCTTTGCGCTCGGCATCGTCGGGCATATCTTCTTTACTGGCGGTCTCCATGCTGGAAAGAAGTGTGTCTTCCGTAAAATGCTTGGGCGGCGTGGTCTTGCCCTCCTTTACGGAAATATCATTGGGCGTATACGCATTACCCTCCGCGAGCTCCGGCAGGGATTTGTCCTTCTGCTCCTGAGTGAGATAAGCTTTCCAGCCCATATTTGTGACCGTTTTACCTTTGGCGGTAAAAGAATAACCGCCGCATTCCATAACGGCGGTTGTCTGCTCATACCGATAGGATTCGCTGACGGCCATCAGAACCTGACGGCAGACCAGCATCAGCACCTCACGCTCGCCGGCAGGAAGACCGGAAAGGTCAGCTTCACTGGCAAGTATGGTAGGAATGACAGCGTGGTGGTCAGAGACCTTCTTGCTGTCACAGACCTGACCGGGGCTTGCAACGGTGGGAGCATCTACATCCAGCATACCGGCAGCACGCAGCACGATTGCCTTGACGGAATCTTCCATATCATCGGTCAGATAGCGGCTGTCGGTGCGGGGGTAGGTAGTCATTTTCTTTTCATAGAGGCTCTGGAGGTAATCCAAGGTCTGTTGGGCGGTATAACCGAGAATGCGGTTGGCGTCTCGCTGGAGGGTGGTCAGATCATAGAGCGCCGGGGCCTTTTCCGCTTTTTCAACGCGCTCCATCGTCTTTACCGTAGCCGTCTGCCCTTTACAGGCAGAGATAACGGCTTCGGCTTCGGACTTGCTCTTGTATTTCTCCGATACGGCTTTGAAATCCCCACTGTCCATCTCTACAGTGTAGAACGATTCCGGCTTGAAAGCGTCAATCTCCGCCTCGCGCTGGACGATGAGCGCCAGCGTGGGGGAAACCACACGCCCCACATTCAGCGTCCTATGATACAGCACAGAGAAAAGCCGTGTGGCATTGATGCCCACCAGCCAGTCCGCTTTGCTGCGGCAGAGCGCGGATTCATAGAGAAGGTCGTAATCCTTGCCATCCTTGAGATTGGCAAAGCCGTCGAGAATAGCGGCATCCTCCATAGAGGAAATCCAGAGCCGCTTCATGGGCTTCCTGCAGCCGGAGAGATTGTAGACGGTGCGGAAGATAAGCTCTCCCTCGCGCCCCGCGTCGCAGGCGTTGATAACCTCGGTCACATCGTTTCGCTTCATCAGGGAGCACAGCAGATCAAGCTGCTTTTTCTTGTCCCGGCTGACGGTGTACTGCCACGGGTTCGGCATAACAGGCAGATCGTCATAGCGCCATTTGGCGTATTTCTCATCGTAGGTCTCCGCGTCGGCAAGCTCCGCCAGATGGCCGAAACACCATGACACGATATAGCCATTGCCCTCCAGATAGCCGTCCTCACGCTTTTTCACACCGAGTACAGCGGCAATGGATTTGGAAACACTGGGCTTTTCAGCAATAACAAGCTTCATATTCTTTTCTCCTTATTCTTTGTTTTCATCATCGGATGCATCGGTCTCATCGTCCTGTTCAAACTCTAGGTCTTCGTCGTCATCCTCGTCATCGCCGTAGTCGTAATCATCCAGATCGGCACTGCCCTTGGTGTCCGCCTTGGGCTTACGGAACTTGAACCAATACAGAGCCCCGCCGCCTGCAAGGGCTACAACCAGCACGACAAGAAGAATGCCGGTATTGCTGCCGGAATTCTCGGTTTCGGGCTCATCCTCACCGGTAGCATCCGGCTCAGTCGTGGAATCCGGTTCTACGGCGGCTTCCTTTCCGGTACACTCGCTCATATTGTTCTTGCAGACCGGGCAGGAGGTGTTCACGTCTCCGGCGACGCATTTATCCGTGCAGGTGCAGCTAACGGTCGTGTCGCTGTCTCCGTCCTCCATGAGCGCCATCAAGTCAGCCTCATCCACCATATTGAGGAAGTAAACATTCTCCGTGTCTCCGCTGCGGTCGATAATGAGATAGAAGTAATTGCCGTTCTTCGTCTGAACGGTGATGAACTGCTTGTCCTTCAGCTCGGATTCGTCGCTGGTGTAGCTCTCCACCTGATAGATATCATCTACCAGCGTGAGATTGCCGTCCGGTGTGAGCTGCGTACTACCAGAGTTGTACAAAAGATCTTCGATTGTCTCGGCGTCAATATCCCATTCGATTGCCGCGCCGGAGCCGTCTCCGGTGGGCATGGGTACAGCCTCCGTATCAATATCTATGCTTGTAATCGCGTCAGGCGGCGTGGCATCTCCGCTTTCGTCGGATTCGTAATTACCGCCGTCAGACGCAAAGACAACCTGTGAAAACGCCACCATACAGAGCATGACGGCGCACAGGACACTGAACACACGAAATTTACCTTTTTTCATCGTCTTCCTCCACATTCACAAATTTCTCGGGTATCGCGGCATTGGGCTGCTTTTCAAGCAGTTCCATCAGCTCGGCCAGCTCATCAATAGTCAGTCCGTTTTCTCTGACGATGCCGACGATATCCGTGTTTTCCAGCTTCATGATCTGCTCGTCGAGCACCTTGATACGCGCCTGATATGCGGTATCTTTCTCAATCAGCTTATCTCGTTCCACTTTGAGCTTTTCTATTCTGGGATTCATGGTGTGACCTCCTTCTTTACGGATTGGGCAGCCTGCCAAACTGCATAAAATGCTGCTGCCAGTAGCTTGTTTCTATGCTTGTGTATTGGATTGGGTCGCCGCAGTGAATCATCATTCCGTTTCCAACGTAAATGGCAACATGGGATGCGCCGGTCGTGTCATAAGTGCCCTGAAAGAAAATGAGGTCGCCGGGTTTAGCGTTTGCAGCAGAAACATAGGAACAGATACCGCGCAGACCCTCAGCGCCCAAACGACCGAAGCTCCAGCCCACACCGCAGTTGTTGCAGACATAGCTGACGAAACCGGAGCAATCGAAAGAAGTCGCCGGTGAGCTGCCGCCCCAGACATAGGGGAAACCGAGATATTTTTCCGCTTCCGTAATCATAGCGGCGAACTGTTCATCCTCCAGAGCTTCAGCCGGTATCTCATAGACCTCATACTCCGTGCCGTAATACTTACGGATATAATCCGATGAAGCAAACAGCTCCGGGCGATTGCCAAGGGTCGCCATATACATGGCGTACATGGAGAGCTGATCCTGCGACATGATATACACGGGCACATGGGACAGGTTGAAGTTTTCCAGTTCCACGGTGCAGATATAATAGGTGTATGGAACGTCAACATCGTACTCATACTCCTCTGTTACCGTCTCGCCGGTATTGGGGTCTGTATAGCTATAACTTCCGGTACGGGTCTCGGTTCGGTATCTTGTTTCGATCGTAACCGTTTCCGTCAGGATATACTGCTTTTCAAACAGCATACCGAGCACATCACCAACTTCGTCAATCGTCCATTCGCCGCCCATGAGAGCGGTGACAGCCGAGATAAGCACATAGGGGTCATGCTCAATTTCGTCGAGGTCATAGTGGTATTCGTCGTAATCGTGGGTGCGTTCATAGTTGTCGAGGCTGTCTTGCAGTTCTGCTTCCATGCTGCAGTAGGCGGCTTCGGCGGCAAGCATATCCGCGTCTTCCAGTGGGTAGGTTGAAGCGGTGATGCTGGAGGTTAGGCTCTGCATGATAACGGAGCAGGAGGAAAAGCCGACCGAGAACAGGAGCAGGACAGCGGCAATACCGCCCACGATAAGAAAGCCCTTTTTGTGCCGGGCAATGAACGCACCTGTTTTCTTTGTCGCTTCTTCGACCCTTTTTGCCGCTTTAGCCGTGGTTTCAGAGGCTTTTGCGGTATTGCTTGCGCCCTTTCCGGCTTTGGCGGCGGCGTACTCCTTCTTGATTGCCCGTTTCTGCTGCCATTTGGAATACGGATTCACCGTAGAGCCGTTTTGCTCAGCATATTCCTTGTTCAGCGCCAGGACATTGGCCTTGTCCACCGCCGTCTCTGCCTTATCCGCTTTCTTATACGGCTTCTCCTGATGGGAACGGTGTGCCGTCTGGACGATACGGGAACCGCCCTCGGCGGTTCCAAGTGCGGTGTCTGCTGCCTCTGTGCCGGAGTTGCCGTCATCCGCTTCGCGCAGCTTGCGGTGAACGGTGGAGCTGACAGCAACACCGTGAGCATCTCGTACAGCGTGAGACAGCTTGGAAGGTGGGCGCTTTTTGTCCACTTCCTCAAAATATAAGCGCGTCGTGACCTTGCCGGTTTTCTGGTCAACGACGCGCATCTGCTTTTTTACTGTCTTCTTTGGTATTTTCGCTTCGGCTTTTTCCAGACGGTCGGCGGCTTTGCTTGCCTTTTGCGCGGCTTTCGCCACTTTCGGCGCGGTCTGCTCGTCTTCCGTAAAGATAAGCCGTGGGGCACGCTTTGGCATAGTTCATCACCTCGGTTCTGTGAAAATTGAGCGGCAGTCACTTCGCAAATATCGCCGCATCGGTTTCAAGCTCACCCTCGCTGATCTCGCCACGCTTCTCAGGGGGAATCCACGCGCTGATTTCACTGACAAGCCCTTTGAAATGCTTCTTACCGGCGGGCGTCACAAGAGTGTACTCGCTTTTCTCGGCAGTAGGAGTGTAAAAGTCGCGGGTGGCGAACAGCGGATCGTTGCGCTTTCCAGCTTTTGCAAAGGCGCGGCCCTTGCGATGGCGGTCACGGAACAGGTAGTTGTGTTCAAAGAGGTAGCCCATAAGCTTCTTCTGAGGCACCCCCAGTTCCTTTGCCGTATAGCGGAAACAGGTCAGATCGTTTGCATACACAAATGAATCGTAGTAATCAGCCTTGGGGAGCAGCCGCGCGTTTTCGGCGCGGGAAGCGTTCAGCCGTTCACGCAGCTCTCGCGCACTGTCGTTCTGGTCACGGAGACGATGGAGGTATTCGGAAACAAGCTCCGGGTTTTCGTCCAGATGCTCAATGACCGCATCGGTCATATATGCGCCGTGCTTGCGGATGGAGGGAATAACCTCGTGTGTAATCCAACGCTTAAACTCCTTCGCTTCCGGCTTACGGGAACCGAGAATCAGATTGTATAGGCCAAATTCATTCACAACGGTGAGTTTCTGAGTTCCTCCAGGGGTGTGCGTTGAACGCACACCCTTTTCGTCATCGTCCAACCGTCTTACAGCAGTACGAGAAATGCCGAGTGCGGTACAGACATCGGCGGACACAAACCATGGGGTTCCATCGATGTTAAGTGTCCGAATCCGCCCAAACTGCTTATTCTCGAAAATCATCAGACTGTTCTTTTCCATAATCGTTGTCCTTTCAATATTTATTGTTCTGACCGCTCTTGCGGCTTTGTTGTCATTGCCCGGTACAGTTCCGTGTCCTTGGGGAACCGATCTACGAAAGGCAGAATGACCGAGCCATAAAAAAGCAGCCCTTCGCCTTCACCGCTATGGGTGACATACGAGAGCTGATGGGGTGAAATATTAAGTTGCTTGGCGAGGATTTGCCGGTCTCCGCTTGCCTGGTTGAGCATATACACATAGTCGCTGTTTTCAAAGACATTCTCCACCTCACGGGAGGAAAGCGGGTCTTTGACGTTCTGTGTAATTCCTGTGGGAATGCCGCCCCATTTTCTGAAACGCTTCCAGATTTCTACGGTGTAGGCCGCAGTCTGGTCTTCCTTCAAAAGCAAGTGCATTTCGTCAATATAGTAGCGAGTGGATTTGTGCGCCTCGCGGTTGACGGTGACGCGGTTCCAGACCTGATCCTGAACAATCAGCATACCAATTTTCTTGAGCTGTTTTCCAAGCTCCTTGATATCGTAGCTGACAATGCGGCTCTGGATATCCACGTTGGTGCGATGGTTGAAGACGTTCAGAGAACCGGTGACGTAGATTTCCAGCGCCGTGGCGATATACGCGGCTTCTTTTTCGTCCTGCTTCCGCAGTTCGTTGTATAGGTCTTCCAGCACCGGCATATTTTCAGGCTTCGGGTCGCCCAGATAGTTGCGATAGATGAGACGGACACAACGGTCGATGATGGTTTTCTCAACCGGCTGCAAACCGTCCTTACCGCCAACAATGAGCTCGCACAGACTGAGGATGAAGTCGGATTTCAACGACAGCGGGTTTTCATCATCGGAGTAATTCAGGTTCAAGTCCATCGGGTTGATAAAATCGTTTGAAGTCGGAGATATCTTGATGACCTGCCCCTGCAAACGCTCCACCAGTGGGCCGTACTCCGCTTCAGGGTCGCAGATGATAATATCGTCATCGGTGACAAGGAACACATTGGCGATCTCACGCTTTGCGGAGAAGGATTTGCCGGAACCGGGCGTGCCGAGAATCAGACCGTTGGGGTTTTTCAGGAGCTTGCGGTCTACCATGATAAGATTGTTGGAAAGAGCGTTCAGGCCGCAGTACAGAGCTTCTTTCCCACTCTGAAACAGCTCCTGTGTGGTGAAAGGCACGAAGATGGCAACGCTTGAGGTAGTTAAACCGCGCTGTATCTCAATCTGGTTATAGCCCAGCGGGAGCGAGGACATGAGCCCTTCCTCCTGACGGAAATCCAGCTTTGTCAGCGCACAGTTGTATTTCTGCGCGATGGAGCTCGCTTGAAACACGTTGTTGTCAAGCTGCTGCTTGTTGTCCGCCACGTTGAGCACCGTGAAGGTGAGCAGAAACATACGCTCGTTTCGGCTCTGGAGGTCTTGCAGGAGCTTTTTGGCCTCCGTGCCGTAGGTGGCAAGGTCGGACGGAATGATATCCATATCGTATCCGGAGCGCACAGCCTTTTTCTGTTCCTCAATGGTCATTTTCTGGAGGTCGGTAATCTTTCGCTTGATGGTCTTGATTGCCTTGACCTGATCCACGGACTGAACGTGCATATTTACAATGAGGCTCGATTCCATATCCAAGAAGTCTGCCAGCATACGGTCGTTCAGCTCCGGTGCGAGAATCTGCAAGAAGGACACACTGCCCAGCTTACTGCCGAGACCGAAGGTGCTGCCGTTCTTAAACTCAAAGGAGCTGGGCGCGATGAAGTCCTTGACGGACAGCCCGGAGGGAGCCAGCCAATCCCATGAAAACTGAAAGGGATGCGGCTGGTCGATATGGAGCACATCGTGCAGGAGTTTCAAACGTTCCAGACCGTTCAACGTACCCGCAGACACACCGAGACGTTTGAAGTTATTGAGGATATCCGTCTCCACACGCTCCAATCGGGGCTTTGCGGCTTTCAAAGACTCCGCTTCGATGCCGAAGGTGAGAAACTTGGTCTTGATAAGCCCGTTGTTGCCTCTGGCAAGCTGATTTTGCAGCATACCGGTGTACTCGGTACGGATGGCGTCGAAGTCGTCGCCCTGCAAGGGAATACTGATGCTGCGGGAGTAGGTGTCTTTCGTCGCGGACATATTTACGAAGGAGAGCTGAAACTTGACGGAGCTGTCGAAGTAGTTGAGAAAGTCGCACCAGCCGTCAAAGATTGCGGTTTTATCCTCGTTCTGGTTGAGCTGGTAGTTGATATCCTGAAACTGAATGGTTTTGGTGTAGTAATTATCCGTCACGCGGCAAACGCCGTCGGGGAATATCCGCTGAAACGGGATGCTGTCCTGTGCGGATTTCTGTCTTTTATCTTGTCTCTTAGCATTGGCGATTGCGGCTTCAATCTGCCGCTTCTCCGCTCTTGTGAGCTTTCTTGCCTGAGACAATACGGTGTACCTCCTTATCCAGATTGTCCTGACGCTTGAGCACGTCATAGAAATTGTTTGTCATATACGGTCTCTGCTTCGGTCTGATGAACGCGACCTGAATGACGTTTTTGATGATCTTTTCGAGGGGCTGTCCGTTCTTCTCATACATAGCCAGCAGGAAAAACGGGAGCATGACAACGACCATGCAGATGACCGCCGCGCTGGTTCCGATGCTGCCCTTCAAAAGAAAAAACAGCGGAACACCAAGTGCGGCTCCGCTGGCAAAGCAAATTAACTGCCTCTTTGTGAGGTTGAACATGACCTTCGTTTTCACGGCGGTCAAATCCTTTGGTACAGGGACGTATGCCATAAAAATCTAAACCTCCCGCCTTAGTGACTGTTGAACAAGCTCTTAGCAAGTGAGCCGGTCTTGAAAAGGGTGAAGCACAGCAGAACCGTGTACCCCATACAAGTCCATATCGCCGCCGCAATATCTTCTTCAATCACCATATTTTGTACGAGCACCGCGTAGATGGCGACACAGACGATGATTAAAAAGCCCTGGAAGCCCAGCGCAAGTAGTGAGCGCAGATAGTTTTGACCCATCTGGCCCCATTCGCGGTTTACCGTCGTTGCCATGGGAATAGGCGCAATGGAGGTCACAAGGTAGATCTCAATCATACGCCCATAGCTGATGAGGAAGATGCAAATGGACAGAGCCCACATGGTTATGCCGACGATAAAGGATTGCAGCCACAGTCCCAGCAGAGACCATATCTCCATATCCATGAGCCGCGCCTCTAAATCCGCCACATTGTCGGCTAAGGCGAGAGACGTATCTGATACGACGATGCCGGACGCGCTATTGACCACGCTTTGAGCTACATCAAACACTCCCATCACTATATTCCATGTGTTGGAGACGATGAGCACCGCGCAGGCTGTTTTGAAAATCCACTTGAAGAACATCCAAGTGTCCACGTCATTGAGGTTATTTCGATCTGTGATGAGCTGAATCAGCTCCAGTGTCATAACGAAAGCCAGAATCACACCGGCGATTGGCAAGATGACGTTATCTGACAGATTGCGAATCATATTGTAGATGCCGCCATTCCAGCCTTGGGGAGTAGCGCCCACTTGCCCCGCGATCTCTCCGACCTTGGTATTGACGCTATCGAACATACCGGTCAGGTTGTCCATAATGCCGCCGACCAGCAGTTCCTTTAGCCATTCCGTAAACTTTTCCCATATCAAATCCAATGGGCATTACCCTCCTTTCCGGGGTTCCCCCCTTGGTAAGAAGGGAACCCCACGGGTCGATATGGCGAGGATTAACCGAACAGACCGGAGAGCAGGGGTACGAGGACGAGACCGATGAGCGCGACACCGCCGCCGGCCATAAGCTGCTTCATACCCTGGGACTTCGCGCCGGGGTTGTCGTTGCCGTAGCCTTCGAGAAGGTTGATAGCTCCCCAGATGGCGAGACCGGCTCCTAGGGCGATAACGAGGGTCTGGAGTACATCGACTGCACTGTTGAAGAAATCCATAATTAGGTTGCCGGATCGTGAACTTGTGAGAATAATCTCGCGTAAAGCAAGAGCCGGAAGGTCAGCCGCATTTTGCGGCGTCACGTTCCGGCGTCTCCTTTCAAATATTTAGTTGGTTTTGATGATCCATTCCGACCTTGCAGCGAGGAAGTGTCATTTATCTGTCGTCATGGTTTATATGAAAACACCCGCCTCATAAAGAAGCGGGTGGGGTTGCATCAGCTTCGTCCGCATTGAAGACTTCGTATTTTTCGTCTTCCTTTGGTACGAGCTTTGTAGATAGGAACTTTTCGATATTGAAGGCACGGCGCGGGTCTGCATCGGACAGGTATTTGTAGTTGGGATGCTTTGTGATATCGTACTTGTCCGACATAAACGGTCTCACACCGCGTAGCTGGAGGATACACTTGCCTCCGTCGAGGACGGCAAGCTCATCGATAGACGCTAAGTCCTTCCCGAGCTTTTGATAATTTAAGCTGTGGGAGGTTTCCCGGCCCCGGCTCTCGCCGGTGTTAAACGTATCGATGGTCTCCTTGCCAAGCGCCTGATTTAGCTCCTTGAGCGTTGTCGGCTCCTTGCCACCGAGAAAAATAGAGCTGTCACAGTTGCCGATGATGGTATCAGCGTTGTCCTTATACAGAGCTTTGAGCTGAGATTGTGCCTGTAACACGAGGCACGCGGAAATCTCTCGACTTCGGATTGTCGCCATGAGCTTTTCCAGATTCGGTATCTGTCCGATATTCGCCGCCTCATCAATCAGGCAGCGGACATGAACAGGCAGGCGTCCTCCGTAAACATCATCAGCCTTTTCGCACAAGAGGTTGAAAAGCTGGCTGTAAATCATCGAAATCAAGAAATTGAAGGTGCTGTCTGTGTCGCTCATAATGAGAAACAGTGCCGTTTTTTCGTCTCCGAGGGTGTCCAGCTCCAGCTCATCGTACATGGTGATCTCGCGGAGTTCCTGGATATCGAAGACGGCAAGGCGAGCGCCGCAGGAAATATTTATGCTCTTAGCTGTCTTGCCTGCGGCAAGCTTATATTTGGCATATTGCCGCACAGCAAAGTGCTGGGGCTCACGCGAAGCGAGCTCCTTGAACGCCAGATCGACAGGGTTTTCAAAGGTTTCATCGTCTTCTCTGACCTCCATTGCGTTGACAAATTCTATCAGTGTGGCGAAGTTTTGTTCCTCCACCGGTGCTTCATAATGGATATAGCCGATGAGCGCCGTGTAGAGCAGCGTCTCCGCTTTCTGCCAGAAATCGTCCCCTGATTTGCCGTCTCCCTTGGTGTTGCTTATGAGCGTCGTGACCAGCTTCAAGATATCCTTTTCACTGTGGATATACGCAAAGGGATTGTAGTGATGGCTTTTCTTGAAGTTGATAGAGTTGAATATCTTGATCCGATAGTGATTGCGCCTCATGAGGTCTCCACATTCGACCACGATGCTGCCCTTTGGGTCGGTAACGACGTAGCTGGAATGAAGCTGCATGAGGTTTGGCTTGATGAAAAACCGTGTCTTGCCGGAGCCGGAGCCGCCGACTACAAGGACGTTTTTGTTTCGTGCCTTGCTGGGGTCTTTGGGACGGTTGGACATCATCAGACGTTCTGTCTGTGTCAGTATAACATTATTTTCAAACTTTGGGTCAATAAACGGCGAAATATCCTCCTGCGTACCCCAGCGAGCCGAGCCATACTCCATATTTTTCCGAAACTTCTTCGCGTTTCGGCCTTTCACATAGACGACCACACGTATGATAACCGCAATAGCAATGCCCACGCACAGGTCTATGGGATGGAAACTTGGCATGATGGATTGAAATGCGGCAGTAAAGCCGGTCATGAGTCCGAGTACCTTCGCAGAGAAATCCGCACCAGGGGCAAGCCGCCACGCCTGCCCCAGCTTGGTTGCCAAAAGTCCGATAAACACATACGGAATATTGGGGAGAATGACCTTTTTCAGATTGAGAGGCTTTTTCATAATTCCAGCCCCTTATCCTTGCTGCGTACCTTGGCAATATCCTTACCAAGCTGCGGCAGCTTGAACTCGCGTAGCTTCTTGATGACCGAGGACTTTTCTTTGGCCTTTTCAACTTTATTGGAAAACTCAGAGAATGCCGCCGTCAGGGCGTCGGCGTCCCGTGCTTTGAAGAAGACCAGATACTTGGGAATCTCGCCGGTCTTATCCTTTTTGATGGCATAATCCACGCCGTACTTCCGAGCTACACGGTCAAAGCTCTTGATATTGCTGTCGCTGACTTCGATATTGGACACACCCTGATTCTGCCCCACAAGTTCTTTGACCGTTTGCTTGCCGGTGGGCTTTGTGTTGGCTTTTTCAGCTTTTTTCGCTTTCACATGAGCCACATATTTTGCCATTGCCGACTTGAGCACGCGGCCTGTGAGCTTTGTCGCGCTGATGACCAGCGTTACCGTCCTGCTGTCCACTTCCTCCTGCATGAGCGTCGCCTCCTTCCTTCAAGAGTGATGGTGTTGCCGTTACGCCCATTCCAGAACAAATACGACGGTCAGCACCTGTTCGTTGACGGCCTCCGACATAGCGGATACCACTGCGTCATAGGACAGCGAGAGTGAGTTGCCGGCGGGGATTGACCACGTTCCGGGGAGCGAGAGCGTTTCCGAGCTGCCCGTTGTAGCACTCTGCGCTCCGTTGAGGGAGAAGCCGATGAGTTTCGTGTCCACCTTTGCCGTTGCCATGCCGGTATTATAAGGCACAAGCGTCCATCCGTTTACCGCAGATACGGTCACGGCAGTCACTTCAACCGCGCCGGTGGAGTTATTGACGATGACGGCGTTGTCAGAGGTATAAACCTCTCCGTATTTGGAGACGGTCATAGTTAAGCTCGCGGGCACAGTCACGGAGAATCGCGTCATAGCATATCCGCAATCGTCGCAGTACCCATCGCCGTCCGCATCGGTGTGGTTGCCCGTGTCGGTGTTGCTATATGAACAGCCAGAGCAAGTGATTGTTCGCTGATGCTGCGCGTCCGAGATAGCCGTCCAGCCTCCATAAACAAGCGAATGGTTTGCTGTTTCCGTTGTGCTGTACCCACAGGTGGAGCAGCTAACGGAGCGCCGGTGCTGCGACGCAGAATAGTTCGTCCAGCTTCCGTAGCTGAGAGCATGGCTTGAATACTCATATTCGCTGTACCCGCAGACAGAGCAGGTTTTCAATCGCCGGTGCTGCGTCGCGGAATAGGACTGCCATGCGCCATAGGTGAAGCTGTGATTTGCATAGCTTGTAGAGCCGACATACGAACTACAGGTCGCGCAGTAGCTTCGGACGCTGTGCTGAGTGCCGCTGTACTGCGAATACTGCGTTGTGAGCGAGTGGTTTCCATATTCGTAGTAAGTGCCGCTATCACCGTAGGAACAGGTGTAGGAACGCCGGTGCTGAGAGGCGGAGTAATACGTCCAGCTCCCGTAGGTGTACGGCCCATGCGTTGTGCCGGAGCCGAGATACGCGCCGCATGAGCTGCAGTAACGCTCCCACTGACAGCTTGTTACCCACGTTGTCGTATAGGACGGATGGGTGCAAGCGGGGGTGCAGGTGCAGGCGGTCAGATAACCGCAGTAGGTACAGCGGTCATAGCTTGAATTGTAGTGAGAAAACACATGAGCTTCTCCGAGAACACCACCTGCCTGATCGTATCCGCAGTTGGAGCACCAAAGCCGGTGGCAATGCACGCTTGCCGTCCATTGTTCATACGCTTCGGTATACGCGCAGGTTGTTTTGCAGGACGAGCAATACCCAACGGCACGAGTAGCAGCCAAAGACGCAGCGGTCAGTGAATAGGTAGCCGCTCCGCCGTAATCATTGCTTGCGGTAACAGGACAGTCATCTGCGCCCCAATCATAGGCACAGATATTATCGAGCATCCCGTCCTCCATGACCGTGATATGCAGGCGCGGGTCATATCCCTTTGTCCAGTCAATCGGATGATTTGTGGTAAAAGCACCTTGAACGAGAGACGGAAATGAATCTTCGTGGAAGAACACAAGACTTTGCAGCGATTTACAATTATTGAAGGCGTGATAGCCGATCTCACGGACACTCGCGGCGATTTCTGCATATTCCAGATTTACGCAGCCCGAAAACCAATAGGCGATGCTGTCCACGGTCAGGCCGTCATAATCATCCATGTGAACGGCTACGATTCTTTCGCGGAAAGCCGCCCACGGCTGATCGTCAGCGGAGGTAAAGGTTTCGGGAGCGCCGGTACCGTAGATAAACAGCTCGCCACAGTCTGCGTCAAAATCCCACTCAAAGCCGGAATTCTGGGCTTCGTCTGAGACTTCCGGCGATTCAGTAGTGAGGACTTCATCGGTCACAACCGGGTCAACAGTTTCCGTTATCTCCGTGTCGGACTGAATCTCATAAACATCGGATGCTTCGGTTTCGCCCGACTGTTCATGCTCGTGGGTGCAATTCTCGTCGGTACAGACTTCCTCTGTTTGGGCTTCTGTAAGCTCCGTATCGTCTGCCGCCAGCGCGGTCATGGGGAGCATGGTCACGACCATGACCAGCGCCAGCAGCAGAGAGAGCAGCATTTTGGGTTTATATCGTGTCATTCATTTGCCCCCTTAATCCACGATGGAGATCGTAAAGACGATATTCGCGGCATGAATGCTGTCCGCGTTGGGCGCGTCGCCGGAAACCTTTGCATAATAGGTCAAGAGCTGACTGCCGCCTGCGGAGATAGCCGGGAACGCGGAGCTTGTAATCGCCACGCCGCCCGCGCCCTTGGTGACACAGCCGTTGATTTTCAGGGCAATCGTCTTGCTGCCAGAAAAGCTTTCATAGCTGCCGACCTTGTAAGCTCCGTCTGTGATGCTGACGCCGGTTACCTGAATGGAGCCGGTCTTGGAGTTGTTGGTGATCTTAGCGTTGTCTGCCGTCACAACCGTGCCGTTGATGACATAGACAGGCAGCGCGGCGGGGACTGTGACATTGACTGCCCTATACTCGTTATCCACAGTCAGCGTGACCGGCACGGTAGCCGTTGTGGAGCTGGCTGCAAACGCCGTAGTACCGAGAGACAGGGCAAGTGCCAGTGCGAGAAGAATTGCCGAAAAGCGTTTATGCTTCATAAAAGTTCCTTTCTGCGGCAAAGGGAGAATCCGTTGCCGGACTCTCCCCGCCGCTTTTATTTGTTCCGAAGTGACTTAGGCTACGGTGTCCCACTCGATGACAAAGACCACGTTTGCGACGGTGGCGTTTTCGACCGCACCGGACAGAGGTGTGACGATAGCGGAGTAGTCGATAGCCACGCTGTTGCCGGAGGTGTCACCGATACCGGTCATATAGCAGCCGGTGATGGGCGCGGAGATAAGCGCCTGCGTTGCGGCGTCAGAGGCGGTCTTCACCTGAGCTCCGCCGCCAATGGTCAGTGCGAAGCCCAGCTTGTTGGAATCGACCTTTTCACCGGCAAGCGTGGACTTGTTGCCGAAAGCGGTCAGATGCCAGTCGGACGCAGCAGAGATTGCGACGGACTTCACACGAACCGCACCGTAGGAGTTGTTGGTAATCTTACAATCGCTCGCGGTCACGACGCTGCCGTCGTCGGACATAGCCATGGGCAGCGAGGTGGGGACAACGACGTTCAGCTTGGTGGGCGTGGGGTCTTCGCCGCCGCCTACGCCGCCATTGGTGGTGGTCAGGTTGACGGGAGTGGTGCCGGAGCCGCCCGACGTGTCGATTTCAGCGGCAAATGCGGAGACGGACAGGGCGCAGATCATGCAGAGAGCGAGACACAGAGAGATAATCTTTTTCATATAAGCTCCTTTTCTGCCTTACGGCTATAAAGATGATTTAGGTGACGATTTAGGCCGCGGTATCCCATTCCACGACGAAAATAACGGTGGCGACGGTAGCCTCAGTCACGGGAGAGGACAGCGGGGTGACGATGGCGCTGTATTCCACATCTACCTTGTTGCCGGCACTGTTGCCCACGCCGGACATATAGCAGCCGGAAATAGGCGCGGAGATTAGGCGCTGAGAGGATGCGTCGGAGTTGTCAGTCACGGTCTGTGTGCCGTTACCAACGGACAGTGCGAAGCCCAGCTTATTGGAATCGACCTTCTCATTGGCAAGGGTGGTCTTATCTCCAAACGCGGTCAGCTTCCAGCCGTTTGCGGTGGTGATAGTTACGCTGGCAATACGGACAGCGCCGTAAGAGTTGTTGACGATCTGGCAGTTGTCCGCTGTGGTCACGTCGCCGTTCTGTGCCATTGCCATAGGCAGCGCGGTGGGGAGCGTGACGCTCATGGCGGTTGCGGACGGGTCGCCGCCGATGGTGCCGTCATCGGTGGAGCTCAGATTGACCGGCGTGGAGCCGGAGCCGCCATTAGTGTCAATATCCGCTGCAAATGCGGAGACGGACAGGGCGCAGATCATACAGAGAGCGAAACACAGAGAGATAATCTTTTTCATTCGGTTTTCTCCTTCATTTCAATAGGTTTCGGGTTAGCCGAGCACTGTGACCGTGATGATAGCCCCGGCGCAGCCGAGGTATTCGCCGGTGTCCGGGTTCACGTTATAGAACATGGCGGTACACTCATAAGTACCGGCATCCAAATCCATGGACAGCTTGGTACTCTCGATTTTGCTGCCTACGGGAATCGCGCCAGACTTGTAGATGACCTCATTGGTATCGTTGCGGGTGATCTCCACGACCTGCGGGTAACGGTTGACACCCTCGTTGACAATCATCAGGCTTCCGGCAGACGTGCCGTTTTCAAAGCTGGGGGAAGTGTTCATGCTGATATTGATCATGCCTTCCTCAACCTTTTCGTTCAGCCCCTCCACGATTTTGTCAAGGTCAGCTTCGTCCCAGCCGCCCTCCACAGCGCCGGTGTCGTAAACGATGCCGGTATTCGGCATTTTGTCTGTCTGTTCGTCGCCGGAGCAGCTCTTGAACAGAAAGACGGCAGCGGCGATGACGAGCAAAATCAGAATGACGATTCCGATGGTCTTGGTGTTGTTTTTCTTTGTCTGCGTGTGTTTAGCGGGATTGCTCATATTCGTATTCCTCCTTGAATTTCTCCGCATAAGCGGTGAAGTGTCGTTTGTTTACGGGCAGCAAAAATGCCGCGCTAAGGCGGCAGGCCGGACAGGTATTCATTTCGCACTCAGCGTTCCGCAGCGATGGCGGGCTTGTCCTTCTTGATATCCGCCGCCATTTTCGGCTCCATGGGCAGGGCGATGATTTTCTGCCCCATTTTCAAGAACGTCTCCGGTTGGTGGAACATACCCTCATATTTCTTCTGGAGACCATCGGGGAGAGATGCGAAGTTATCGTCACTCAGCCCACAGATGAAAAACTTACCGGCGATGATATCCACGATTTCTCCGTCCTCGCCGCGGACAGCGCGGTTCAGCTCGCTGCCGTTGATTTTACCTTCCTCTTGGCAAATGAGTGCCAAAGGGTCATCGAAGAAATACGTGGCTTCGATATCCCCGCCGACCGCAGCCTGCAAAGACTTCAAACCGGAGTCGATAGTGACCATTCTGGCGTACTGACCGGGCTCGACCATGAGCACATCCAGTGTGTCCTTTTCCGGCACAGCGGAAAGCTCTTTGCCGTCATCGGTTTTGAAGCTCACGTCGATGAAGTCCTCAGCGTCCAGAATGATATCCGATTCGTTCCACATATCCCGGACGGCCTGCTCCGCCTCGTCCTGTGATAGGGCCTCCACCGTGACCTTCTTTTCCAGCGTCTCCGTGACCGTTACTTCAAACTCCCGCACAGATTCCGCCCTCCAGTTCAATGACCTCAACGTCACACCTGCCGAAAGAAATCGCGGCGCGGTTGCAGTCCAGAAAGTCATCCAGCTCCTTCAGCAGCTCTGCGTCGGCAGATACCGGCTGCATGGCGCTGTCGTGGAACAGGGCAAACGCCGGAACTGCCAGATAGCTTGCTCCGTCCACGGTAATCAGGCCCTTGTGCTCAAACACCAGATTGAAAGGTTCGCCCTTCACGCTGAACTCGCAGGATTCGTCCATATCGTCGATGATGGGGCTGTACTCGTCATAGGTGTTCACATTTTTGATACCATCGGGATAGATGAGTGCGATTGCGGTGTTGACCACAGAGCGGGCATCCTCGCAATCGTCCCCGAAATCCTCATCCTCACAGAGCGCGGCCTTGCAGATGGCGGAGGCGAGAGCCTCGATAAAGTCCTCATTGCCGGCGAAGTCGTCAACATCAAAATTGATAATGATATCTCCGTTGAGGGTGATATTTACGTTATCCATAGTTAAAACCCCTTTCTCAGCGTTCATTCTCGCGCTGTCTCTTTTTCTGCCACTGTTCCAGCAGCTTGATGATGGTCTGCTCCATCTGGATGGGCGTGTAGCTCCGGGGGAAATACTTGCGGAGCACATCGCTCTTGATGGTGATGCGGTCGAGCTCGTCCTTCTTTTCCTCGGACATGACCTTGTACATGGCGTTTTGCGTACATTCGCCGGCCTGACTGAGCTTTTTGATGCGCTGTGCCTGAGACAGCGACGGCGTGGCCTGGGAATAATCCATAGCGTCGAGGAACCGTTTCTGCTCGTCGGGTTTGAGATACGACAGCTCCACAGCGGGGTTGAACGCGATTTCCTTGCTGTCCACCTTTTCCTGAAGCTCAGGTAAAAGCTCGGCGATTCGGATATACCTGTGTACCTGACGCTCACTCTCATTCGCGTCTGCGCCGACCTTGGCAACTGCCCAAGATGACTTCTCGCCAACTTGGCGAGAAGTTGGCCCATCGCCCAAATCCTTGCGCTGCCCCTGATGCTTGAGCGCGTCCAGCTTCATCTTGTACGCCGCCGCACGCTCGCTGGGGAGGATACACTCACGCTGCAAATTGCTGTCTACCATGAGAATCACCGCCTCATCGTCTGTCAGATTTCTTACGATAACCGGAATCTCTTTGAGCCCTGCCAGTTCACAGGCGTGAAGCCGACGATGACCGGAGACCATCTCATAGCCGCCGTCCGGAGCAGGCCGCACGATGGCGGGATTCAGAACGCCGAACTGCTTAATGCTGTCCACTGTCTGCTGCATCAGTTCATCGTCCACCACACGAAAGGGATGCCCCTCAAAGGGATGGACTTCGGAAACAGGTATCTTTCGGACTTCCTCCGGCTGAGTGGATTTGTCTTTTTCCTTTGGCACGTTTACACCTCCGCATGAAAATAGCCGCAGCGCGAGCTGCGGCGGTTATATCAAACCGTTCGCCATGTCGTGATTGACCAGCGAGCGGAAATGATTGGATATAGTCAGCGGCGCGTTATACAGCGTCGCCAGAAGATACTGCCGGATATTGCGAACTTTGGTGGTGTTCTCGCGGAGCGCGTCCATGACGAAACGGATGTGCTCGATATCCAGCTTCAAAAACTGACTTTTTACTACATCGGCGGGCTTGTCATCGCCGGAGATTCGGACGGTCTCTTTTGTGGTACAGACCGTATCGACTATGAGCTCCAGAATTTCTTCCAACGTGTCCTTATCATACGGATACTCGCCGCAAAGAATTTCGTAGTCGATATTCTCACAAATGAACTCTCTGTACTCTCGCCTCGCTTCACTTCGATTCGTTTCCCGTCCGTGGTTCTCTCTGAACGAAGTGAAGGGAAAAGAATCAGTATCACTAAAGTCAGTATTATTAAGATCAGTATTACTACCCTTTGATTTCGGAAGTTCTTGAACTTCGATTTTCATAGTTCCAGAACTTTGATTTTCAAAGTTCTTGATTTTTGATTCCGAGCCGCCGATGAAATTCTTGACGTAGATGACATTCGGCTTGCCAAGCCCCTGACGCTTGCGCTCTATGAGGCCGCTTTTTTCGTCCAGCTCACTCAGCAGCTTTGCAGCCTTTTGGACGGCACAGCCGATGGAGCTCATGACCTCATCCAACGTGAAGATGATATACACACGGTCGTCGTCATCAAGCCAGCCGTTCTTTCGTGATAGGCTCATGCGGTCAAGCAGGATACCGTAGAGCACCTTAGCCTCGGCGCTGATATTCCGAAAACGCTCATCCGTGAACAGCACCTTGGGGATGCGGTAAAACGAAAACTGCTCCGCCTGGTCTCCGTAGAAATAGTCCAGCGTCACCTTGGCCACCGTCCCATCTCTTTGAGTATCTTGAGCGTACACCAGCCGATGCAGGGAGAATCCCGACCGTAGGGACAGCCGACACACTCGGAGACGGCGGCAGGCTCTTTATGGGGAGGCGGAGTTGCGCCCTTCGGCAGCGGAGGCGTCTGCGGGATATCACAGCAGCAGCCGTCCTCATAAGTACAGCCCTTTCGTAAGCCTTTCCAGTACAGGCAGTACCGGCAGTCGCAGACGTTATAGTCCCAGCTCTTTCCGTATAGCTTCAAATAAACACCTCCAGTCCATTGAGTGCGGGAAATAAAAAAAGCGCGTCTACCGGCCCAGCGAATGGGCGTGATAGACGCGATAAAGCTTTGCTTACGGTTCTTTGTGGATTGCCTCGTTGAAAACTACGCCATAATAATATGCAACATTTCAATGAAACGCTTGTTTTCGACCTGAGGCCGGTGTATAATGCTGATTGAAAAGTAGCACAATAAAGCGAACAAGTTTTCAATGGAGGCGCTTATGGAAATCAAACGGGATCGCTATTTGAATAAACTCATTTCTTTCATGTGGGACGGACAAGTGAAGGTCATCACCGGCATTCGCCGCTGCGGGAAGTCTTATCTGCTGCGTAATCTGTTTCGGGATTATCTGCTGGGGCAAGGTGTGCAGGAGGATCATATTCTTTCCTTCGAGCTTGATTTGGCACGGGACATTCGCTTTCGCAATCCCTTGGAGCTTGCAAAAGCTGTCCGGGAGCTGGTGGAGGGCAAAGACGAGCAATTCTATCTGTTCGTGGATGAGATCCAGATGTCCGATGAGGTTGCCAATCCCTATAATGCGGACGGGCGAAAGATCACCTTTTACGATGCGCTCAATGACCTGAAGTCCATTTCCAATCTGGACATCTATGTCACCGGCAGCAATTCCAAGATGCTGTCCTCGGACATCCTCACCGAGTTTCGGGGACGCAGCGATGAAATCCGCGTGCATCCGCTCAGCTTTGCGGAATACTATTCCGCTGCCGGTGGGGATAAGAGCGATGCGTTTGATGCGTATGCCTTCTTCGGCGGAATGCCGCTGATTCTGTCCCGCCCGACTGACTCCGCCAAGATGACCTATCTTACGTCACTGTTCTCGGAGGTTTATCTGAAGGACATCGTAGAGCGCAAGCATATTCAGCGGGAGGATGTGCTATCCTCCATTCTCGATCTGCTCTGTTCCTCCATCGGTTCGCTCACCAATCCGACGCGGGTTGCTGACACCATCAACACCAAGCAGAAACGAGCCGGTGAAAATGTCGTGGCGCTGAACACCGTCAAGTCCTATATGGATCATCTGTCAGACGCTTTCCTGTTCACCGAATGTAAGCGTTGGGATGTGAAGGGTAAAAGCTATTTCGATTATCCCAACAAGTATTACTGTGAGGACATCGGGCTGCGGAATGCGCGAATCGGCTTCCGGCAACAGGAAATGACGCATATCATGGAGAACATCATCTTCAATGAGCTCATGATCCGGGACTGCGCGGTTGACATCGGAATTGTGTATTCAGCGGAGAAGAACAGTCAGGGTAAGGTTTCTCAGGTGGCGCGGGAGATTGACTTCATCGCAAACAGCGGGGGCAAGAAAACCTACATCCAGTCTGCCTACGCGCTGGGAACTGAGGAAAAGGCTATTACCGAGAACAAGCCCTTCGCTCTGACCGGCGATTCCTTCCCGAAAATCATTGTGCGGCATGACATCCGCAAACGATGGTACGACGATAACGGCATTCTGAATATTGGAATTATTGATTTTCTGTTGGATAACACTGTGATCTGAGTATCACGATCATGAAGTGAAAAGCGCGTCTACCGTCCCGTTTTCGGGTGTGGTAGACGCGCTTTTTCACTTAATTCTGTTTTTAGTAAGGAACTCTTGAGAGAACAATTTATGCTTAAAGGACTTTTGCTGGATGCCATGAGCTTTCTCAGACACAAGATAGTCAATGGCACAAACCTTCGGAATCATGAATCGACCGGATATATCAAATGCCTTCAAATCCTTACGGTTACACCAACTAATGATTGTGGAAGGAGCATAGCCAATAAACTCTGCAAACACTTTTGCCGTTATCACATCCTCAAGCCCGCTCATCTCCATTTCATAATAAGCCCGGAGCATTTCAACCTGTTTAGGTGTGAGCCGCAGAAGTTTATCTTTACAAGTGCTGCGAGCATGTTTACTGCCGGAGCGTTTCAAATACCATCCGTCTGTCGCAAGATACTTCTCTGGTGATATGAGCCGATCTTGCAGATAGGTTATTACGTCCTTCGTCTTGATCGTATATCGTCGGGTCTTTTTCCTTGTATCCCGGCAAGGAATAAGTTTGTTCTCTATCAGATAGAGCGCTGTCGCTTTGCTGATATGCGCCACCTTGTAAAACTGTTCCTTGCTCATTGTTTTCGGGTATGTCTTCCGAATGTCCTCGTAGAATTTGAGGTTTTCTTTCATGCTGATACCACCTTATTCGTATTCGGTCAACGGTAGGTGCTATCCGCAATAAGTCATCGTTAATAGGGTTGCTGTTCTCCCCTAATTCTCCCCAAAGTGCTTAATTCTCCCCAAAATCGGCCAAAAAACGGAAAAAACTCGAACTGCCTGCGGCGCAAGGCTTTTCACGCTTTTGAGAGGCGAATGGCTTGGAAAGCCTTGATTTTACTGGCTTCCTTAGCTTCCGCTATCGGCCGATCAGGTCGCTTTTCTTCCCTAAAGTACAAATAGCGGACTTAGACTCGAAATCAGTTTGGGGGCAACTC
>DAOSWV010000003.1:1839-100928 GCA_035380125.1 Oscillospiraceae bacterium | reverse complement strand
CACGTGGGTTCGAATCCCACCCTCTCCGCCAAAACGAAAAGCGTTCACGCAAGTGAGCGCCTTTTTGTTTAATAAGATTCAATCGAAGTGGTCATAACGGGTGGCAGGCGCAGCCTGACGGGTAAAGCGCGCAAAGCGCGCGGTGCTGACAATCGAAATCAGTTTGGGGGCAACTCCACGTGGGTTCGAATCCCACCCTCTCCGCCAAAACGAAAAGCGTTCACGCAAGTGGACGCCTTTTTGTTTTGTATTCTTCTTTTTTCGCTCTTCTCTCTTCATTTTTCACTTAGCGCCTTTTTAAATTGAAAAGATAAGAATGAAAAGTGAAATTTTCCCTTAGCTACTTTTTCCGCACGGCATCGGTTATCGCAAGACCGGTGCTGTAATCCAGCTGGCGGGGTTCGTACTCCTCGTTTTCTCGCTGTCTCGTCATACCGGCAAAATCCCATGTGGCCGGATGGGCATCGGTCCGCCACGGCCTGCGCTCCCAATAGTAACCGCGGAAGGGGTCGCGGGTATCATTCATCCACGCCAGTAACCGGTCGTGCAACCGGTCTCGAATTACTTGATATGCGGGATCCTCGATCCGGTTTTTCATCTCGTAGGGGTCTTGTTCTAAATCGTAAAGTTCGTCGGTAGTGAGTAAATTCACGACAAATTTATAATGCCCGTCGCAGACGGCACGGATCAATTGGAATCCGCCGAAACCGTCATGGTCAATCTCATAGCGTCCGAACTCCATAAACGCGTCCCGCGCTTTTTCCGCTTCCGGATGGCTCAACAGTTCCAAAATGCTCTCGCCCTCCAACAGATTCGGTTCCGGCAGCCCCATGACTTCCAGAATGGTCGGCGTCAAGTCAATGTGGGAAACCGTGTTAGTGCAAACCGAACCGCATGGAATAACACCGGGATACCGAACCAAGAGCGGGATGTTTGTGATCTCCTGATACATGACGGGGCCTTTATTGCTGATGGAGTGAGAACAGAGCATGTCGCCGTGGTCGGAGGTGTAGATCACCAGCGCGTCCGGGGCGTATTCGTCCACTGCGTCCAACACCCGTCCGATCTCGTAATCCGCAAAAGAATTGCATCCGAAATAATATGGGTTTTTAATTTTCAGCGCGTCTTTATCTTCTTTAACGGAATCGCCCGCCCACACGCGATGGTGCTCCGGCTTGTCCTCCAGCGTGTCCCAGACGTTGGGGCGTTTGGGTAACTCATAATCCTTGTACATCGAGGCATAGGGTTCCGGGCAGAGGAACGGGTGGTGCGGTTCGTCGTAGGAAACGACCAGGAAAAAATCTTCGCCGCTGCTCTTCGAGAGGAAATCAAGCGCCCGGTCGGAACATCGGTGGGCATAGGTGAATTCTTCCGTGATATTCTGTTTGGCCATCGTCTCAGGCTGCCGGGACGCATAGCGCTCCTCCGGCGTAAGCTCCTCCAGATAACAGCGCATATCGTACCAATACCGCTCATCCCAACCATCGGGACAGCGGCCCAGACCGAAATAGTCGCCGCCGTCCAAGTGCCACTTGCCGATATAAGCGGTGTGAACGCCGTTGTCCCGCAGGCGTTGTCCGACGGTCTTCACGTTATCGCCCAAAGGCATGCTGTTGCCCCACATCCCGTTGGAGTGGGGGTATGTTCCGGTAAAAATCGCTGACCGTGCCGGACCGCACACAGGCTGACAGGTATAAGCCCTGTCGAAGCGGACGCCTCCGGCGGCGAGCCGATCAAGATTCGGCGTTTTCATATCGGGGTTTCCGTAGCACCCGAGCATATCTTTTCTCTGTGTGTCGGTCATGATAAACACGACCCGTCTTTTTTCTGCCAAAACCAACAACTCCTTTGCCTCATTCCTTTTCAGTATATCACCGTAAAGTTCAATTTGGCAAGGAGGAGAGATCGGATTGACCTTTATTATCTTCTCAAGCAAAAAAGTTGTATAATGTTTTAAAATCACTTATCTTTTCACTTTTTGATTTTACTATATTGACGTAAGCGCTTACAAAACGAGCGAGGAGGAAACGCAATGACAAGGGAAGAGCAACTACGAAAAATCACAGAGCAATACCTTTCTGCGTTTCTCGGATTCGCCGTCAACAAGATCGGTAATATTTCCGAAGCCGAGGAACTGGCTCAAGAGATCACGTTTCAAGCCGTTGCCGCTGTCAATCGCGGTAATATCAATGAAAACTTTGACTCGTATATTTGGAGTATTGCGCACAATACGTTCAAGAGATGGTGTAAAAGAAAAACGCCGCTTCCGCTTGATGATGATATGGATACTTTCACAAATATCATGAGCGATACTGTTCCCGCCGTTGAACAAATAATCAGCGATGAAGAAACAAATGAAATACGCCTTGCGCTGTCCCGGCTGACAAAGGATTACCGTCAAACGCTTGTATGCTTTTATTACGACGAACTGTCCATCCGCGAAACCGCAAAGCGGCTTTTGCTTAGCGAAGAGATGGTCAAGTTCTATCTGCGTGCGGGCAAGCAAAAATTGAAGGAGGCATTTGACATGAACCAAATAGGTGAAAAGAGTTATAATCCGTTGGAATTTTCGGTATACAAATCCGGGCTTGACCTTTCGAAAGTAAACATATGGGAAGTTTTTAAACGCAAACTGCCGTGTCAGATCGCAATCATCTGCCATGATAGCGCTAAAACCGTGGGCGAAATTTCAATTGGAACAGGTACGCCGTCCGTCTACATTGAAGATGAGATCGGATTACTTCTGGACGCCGGTGTTATGACCAATCCCGTTAAAGGTAAATATCGTACAAACTTTCATATCCTGAAAGAAAATGCGGTGTATCAAATCAGAAAACAATTCGAACGTTTGTACGAATCGTATGTTTCGCTCGTGCTCAAAGCATATGAGAAATACAAGTCGGAACTTTTGAAATGCGGTGTTTTTAAATTTGACGCAACACCGAATCAATGGGCATGGTATTTTATCAGAAATATCCCTGCGTTCGCCTATGAAGGGTATGAACTCACGGCAGATGATTATCCTCGGATACTGTCCTGCGGCTCGAAAAGCATCATCTTCGCCGAAGCTGCAAAAGGATCCGTCTGGGCAATGGGAGAAACACCGACATTCCTCGAAAAATGTGACGTTCATCCATGCGACGTGCTTGCGTTCGGCAAATTTCATCGCCAAAACGAACTGCGGGATAAGCGTAAGGCGCAGGCTCTTTACGATGTTTTCTGCGGAGATGTCAAAGAAACGGATAAAGAAATTTACGCGGAACTGATCGAACAGGGTTATGTCATTAAACGCGGCGAAAAGCTGTTTTGCAATGTAGCCGTCACAACGAAAGCAAGCCGCGAATTGTTTCATCGGATTAACGTGGAACTTTCAAGCGAATTAAAAAAATTGTGCGGTGACATCCGTGCAAACATTTCGAGAATCGTTTCCGCAACGCTTCCGGAACAGCTCAAAGCATATGAAAACGGCTACACCGAAACATGGATCGCGTTTTACGCCGGGATATATTTCAACGAAACATTATATCAAAGAGGTTTCATTCAAATACCCGAGAGGAACGATCTGACGCCGATTGCCTGCTTGATTTATGAGAAGTGATTATTTATAATATTAGACAGAATAGACCACGCACAGTCTTTGAAATTATTCTGCTTCTCAAAGCGTTCCGTTTGCGGAACGCTTTTTTGTTCTCTTTGGTTTCCCATTGGTTGATTTTATCAACCAAAATCAACTACAAATCCCTTGCATTCCCCTTTCGAATGGTTGATAATGTTTCTCGTGAGGTGATTCTTCTTGAAAGAGATTAACATTTCCACGGTGATCGCCGCAAAGCGGCGCGAAAAAGGTGTGACCCAGGATGAGCTCGCCGACTACATGGGTGTCTCGAAGGCCTCGGTCTCCAAATGGGAAACAGGCCAAAGTTATCCCGACATCACATTTCTGCCGCGTCTTGCGGCCTACTTCAATATCAGCATCGACGAGTTGGTCGGCTATCTCCCCCAAATGACCGCGGAGGACATTAAAAAAAACTATAACCGGCTGGCGCATGAGTTCAGCCGCAGGCCCTTTTGGGAGGTCTACGCCGAATGCGAAGAGCTCGTCAAAAAATATTACTCCTGCTTTCCGCTGATCTTCGAAATCGCGGCGCTGCTGTTTAACCACTATCCGCTGGCCAAGGAACCCGAAAAGCAGCAGGAAGTTTTGAACAAGATCATCGCCCTGTGCGAACACATTAAGAGCGACGGCGAGGACATCTGGCTTTCCAAGCAGGCCAACTCGATGCAGGCGCTTTGTTACCTCGGTCTGCAAAAACCGCTGGAGGTGCTGGAACTTTTGGACGGCTCCTTCAAACCCGTGATGAGCACCGAGGTCGTGCTCTCCAGCGCCTATCAGATGAAGGGCGATTTTAAAAAGGCGACCATGGTCATGCAGGTTGGAGTCTATCAGTATCTCGGGATTATCTTGGGCATCGCCCCGTCCTATCTCTCGCTGTACATGAACGACGAACGGTTTGAACCTCTGCTGAACCGGTTCTTGAAACTCGCCGAGGCGTTCGGTTTCGACGCACTCCGGCCCGATCTTTTAGCGCCGATTTACTACATCGCCGCGCTGACTTATTCGGGAAAGCAGGACACGGAGAAGACCTTGGAAATGCTGTGCGGTTACGAAAAGGTGTGCACATCAGACAGTTTTGCGGTGACGCTGCACGGTGACAAGTTCTTCGATCAGCTCGACGACTGGCTGGAGGAATTCGTGCTCAACAAAAGCGTCCCCCGCGACATCAAAGTAATCCGCGAAGACGTTGTGAACCTGATTAAAAAAAACCCCGCGTTCGCCTTCTTAGCCGAAAACCCAACCTATCAAAAAATCCTGTCAACGCTTGAAGCCAATTTGGGGTAAATCCCCGCAAATAAAGAAAGGATGCTGTCAACATGGAAAAACTGATCGAGTATCTCCCGTTTTTAATCCCGATTCTCATTGTGGAACTGACGCTCACTGTCGTGGCCCTCGTACATGTCCTCAGACACCCCCACTACCGTTTCGGGAACAAGGTCTTCTGGATCATCATGTGCTTTATCCAGATCATCGGCCCGGTCATCTACTTTATTTTCGGAAAAGGCGAAGAAGAATAAGATTTAAATCTCTTAATTTACAAAAGGATGGCATGATAATGAACATTCTGACGATTGAACATGTCTCAAAGAGCTTCGGCGACCACAAAGTCATCGACGACATTTCGTTTGAAGTACCCGAAAAATCCATCTTCGGCTTTATCGGCCAAAACGGAGCGGGCAAAACCACGACCATGAAGATGATTCTGGGCCTGCTGAAAGCGGACACCGGCACCATCCGGGTCAACGGCGAGCCCGTCCGGTACGGCCAGACCAAGACAAACCGCTTTATCGGCTATCTGCCCGACGTACCCGAGTTCTACGGCTATATGAAGCCGCGGGAATATCTGACGCTGTGCGGAGAAATCACAGGACTTGATAAGAAAACCTTGAAAAGCCGCTGTGATGAGCTGATTCATCTGGTGGGGCTTGAAAAAGCGAATAAAAAGATCGGCGGATTTTCGAGGGGCATGAAGCAGCGGCTCGGCATTGCGCAGGCATTGATCAACGAACCGAAACTGCTGATCTGTGACGAGCCGACATCCGCGCTCGACCCCATCGGCCGCAAAGAACTGCTTGACATTCTCGAGCGGGTCACCGGTAAAACCACCGTGCTGTTTTCCACCCACATTCTCTCGGACGTGGAGCGTATCTGCGACCGCATCGCCCTGCTCAACAACGGCAAGCTGGCACTCTGCGGCACCATCGCCGACATCAAAAAGCAACACCGCGAGGACGGTCTGCTGATCGAATTCAGCTCACCCGACGACATAAAGGTCTTTCTCTCGGCAATCGATACGCCGGACTACTTAAATAAAACCGAGGTAAACGGCCTATCGGTGGTTTTGAGGGCCGCGGACGCTGCCCGCGCGCAAAAAGATACGATTGATATCCTGTCGCAAAAGCAGCTGCGCCCCGTCAAATTTGAGCTGCTTGAACCGAGTATCGAGACCTTGTTTATGGAGGCGGTGAAATAATGTATACTGCATTTTTGAAAAAAGAACTCACGGAGAGTTCCAGAACACACAAGCTGTTAATCTTGGTCATCGTATTTCTGCTGTTCGGCATCATGAGCCCCGTCACGGCCAAAATCCTGCCGGATATCATGAGTTCGGTGATGCCCGAAGATATGATTCTCACGCTGCCGACACCCACAGCGCTCGATTCCTGGGGTCAATTTTTCAAAAACGTCTCCCAAATGGGGCTGATCGTCGTTGTGCTCGTCTTCGGCGGCATCATGGCCGGTGAATTCAGCAAGGGCACTCTGGTCAATATGCTGACGAAAGGGCTCTCCCGACCCGTTGTGATTCTGTCCAAATTCACCTCCGCGGTATTGATCTGGACGGCAATTTATGCCCTTTGCTTCGGGGTTGCCTATGCCTATACGGCCTATTTTTGGAGTATGGATAATGTCTCGAACCTGTTCCTGTCGACAGCCGGTCTCTGGGTTTACGGCGTGCTGCTGATCACAGAATTGATTTTAGGCGGCATATTGTTCAAAGGAAATTACGGCGGCCTGCTGTTCACCTTCGGCCTCGTTGCAGTCACTCTGCTCGTAAGCATCGCGCCGACTTGGAATAAATATAATCCCATCAGCTGCGGCAATTTAAACACAGGTCTGCTCTCCGGACAGGTCGCACCGGCGGACTTTTATCCCGCGATGATCGTCTGTGGCGGTTTGATCGCGTTGTTCCTGACAGCCGCAATTCTTGTGTTCAATAAAAAGCAGGTGTAAATCCTTACACAAAAACGAAGCGGATGCCGCAAAGGCATCCGCTTCGTTTTTCGTGATTTAAATTAGTCGATTCAGATATTGATTAGCCGTTCACCACGCAGGAGTCGTCCTGAAGCTGTGTGCGCAGTCCGTTCTGACCGCCGTTTTGACCGCCGAATTGATTGCCCGTGCCGTCGCTGAGACCATCAGCCGTGCAATCACCGTCGCAGGTGCCGTTGCCTGTACCGTCACCGTTGCCGTTGCCGAAACCGTTACCATTGCCGAGGCCGCTGCCGGTTCCGTCGCCGTTACCGAAGCCGAAACCTACGCCGTAACTCTGTCCCAGCCCTGCGCCGCTGTTATCGCAGCTGCCGTCACAATCGGCCGCCGCAAGGGCCGCCATAATCTCGTCGGCTCTTTCCTGAGTCATTGTTCCCGCGGCAACCCGCGCATCCAGAACATCCTTTTTTATCTCCAGAACAGCCGCTTTGTATTCGTCCAGAACGCCAGCTTCTTCGGCGATGGTACAATAGCTGTCTCCGGTCTCCTGACGCTGGTCAACGACGCTTTCAACCGTCTGGCCGGTCAGCGCGGCAGCGGCTTCTGCAGGATTGTTATATGCGGATGCCGCAAAAGCGGTGATGGACAATGCGCTCAGTGCGAGGACCGCAACTCCTGCTGCAAAAAACTTTTTCATCTTGAAATTAGACATGGTATTTACCTCCTTGAATTTCCACCGTCTCCGGTGTTATGGCTCTATGATAAAATCCAACTGTGGCAGAAATATGCTCACAAAAAATATTTTAAAAAATTTTTTCAAAAAATTTAAGATCCGGCTAAATGGCCTATTTAATGCGGTTATTTTAGCTTTCAACATTCAGAGGTCCTTTACTTATAAATGAAAACTCGGCCTCTTAATAAGTTGAACAGCCCCGCTTCCGATCGGAAGCGGGGCTGTCTCATCCTATATAATGATTTATATCGGTAACGCAATCGTAAACGTGCTGCCCTCGCCCGGCTTTGACTGAACGCCGATTGTGCCGCCCATCTGCTCCAGATTTTCTTTCACGACATAAAGCCCCAGACCGTCTCCGCTGCTCTCGGCGGAGTTATGCCCTCTGTAATAGGCGTCGAACAGGTGCGGAAGATCTTCTTCGGCAATTCCGATTCCGGTATCTTTAATGTGAATCAAGATATTCGCATCTGCCGTCTCATAGGAAATCTCGACTTTGCCGTCCGGCGGCGTAAATTTATAGGCATTCGTAATTAGATTGTAGATGCACTGGCTCAGTTTATATTGATCGGTTTTTATTAAAATTTTCTGACTATTCAATATTCTAAGGTCAATTCGCTTTTTCTCGAATTGGATTTTTAAACCGTCGATGATTTGCCCGAGCAGCGCGTGCAGGTCGATCTCCTCGGAATGAAGCTCCTGCACCGGTCTGTCGGCGTCGATCAGCATGCTCATGTTCGAGACGATGGACGAGATATTGTCAATCTGTGCCCGGAACACTTTGATCTCGTCGTCCGACCAGGTTGTAATTCCGTCCTCAAGACCTTCCAAATGGGCCTGTAAAATCGTCAGCGGCGTTCTGGTTTGATGAACCAATTCGTCCACGGTTCTTTTCCGGCCGATCTGTTTGATTTTCAACCGGTCGTGCAGCGTGTCAAGTCCCGATTGAATCACCCGGATCTCCCGCACTTTTGACGGCTTTTGCGCTTCATAACCCTCCATGTCGATACTCAACGCCTGCGACGCCGTACTTGTTAGATCGCGGCTCAGTCTCCGGCTCACAAACAAACCGATGACAATCAGCACCGCAAACACGACTGCGAACGAGATTAAACTGTTTTGAAGCAGAGACGTTTTAAACATTACCGAGACCTGTGAATCTCTCAGGGAACTGTACCGCGCAACATTCAGGGTGCCTAAAACCGTATCGCCGTCTGTGATCTGATAGGTTTCGGTCTCTTCGGAGTTTTTGCGCATCGCGCTGCCCATCCCGTAACCGTTGCCGGGTTTATTCTCCGCCTCGGCAACCAGCGTTCCGTCAGCGTCATATAATTTGATGCTGACAATCGGGTCGTCCAAATGCGATTCAAGCTGAACCGAGAGCTGCTGCTGCGTAATGCCGCCGTCTTTTAAAGCGCTGGCCGCAAGCTGCTCGATCTGGCTGATATGATTGTTATAATTTTCGGTGCTGTATGTTAAAAAGTACTTATTGATCAACGAAGACAGAATCAGCGAATTGATCAAAACGGCCAACACCGCCGTCATGGTCAGCACCAGAAGCCACTGCCGCCTGATGGTCAAGTTCACACACCTCCCAACACATAGCCCGCGCCGTATTTGGTCAGCAAAATCTTCGGATTCTTGGGGTCGTGTTCGATTTTCTGACGAAGTCGTTTGATCGCACTGTCGATATTCCGGTCATAACCCTCGTATTCGAACCCGTAGGCCGAATTGATCAGCTGTTCGCGGGAAAGAACCTGTCCCCTGTTTTTGAACAACACATGCAGCAGTTCAAATTCCGCGGCCGTGATCGGGATTTCCTCTTCGTTTTTATAGAGTTTCATGCTTTTGACGTGTAAACTCAAATTGTCGAATTTAAACACGATCTCGTCGGTGTTGTGGTAGGTGCGTTTAATCAGCGCGTTGACTCGTTTTACGACCTCTTTGACGCTGAACGGCTTGACGACATAATCATCAGCACCTGTGTCAAAGCCCTTGAGCCGATCGATTTCCTCGGTTCTGGCGGTCAGCATAATCACTGGCGTATCCGACACCTTGCGAATCTCTTTGAGTACGTCAAATCCGTCGATACCGGGCATCATGACATCGAGTAAAGTGAGATGAATTTCATTTTTATTAAAAATCTTCAGCGCCTCAAACCCGTCTTTTGCGACAAAAGTCTTATACCCCTCATTATCAAGGTATTTTGCGACCACGCCGCTGATCTCGGGCTGATCCTCAACAATCAATATGTTGTAAACCATCAAATCACCTGCTTTCGTTAAGTTCACCAAAATATTATCGGTACGAATTATGGCAAAATTATGTCATGCGATTATTGATGAGGCCAAATGAAGATTTTTTTAAATTGTTCTGCCCATCTCCTGTGCCGCTTTCAGCTTGGGATTCCCCTTGATATCGCCTTTCTCCGAAACGCCGCAAACCGTGACTACGCCGCCGTCGGAAAGAGAAAAATAATTGAGTATCGAGCGATACATGGTGACCACCGAATCGAAAACCGATTCCCTGTCGTCCGCGCATACCGCGAGCAGGCCGAGTTTTTTCACTTTGAAGGAGTTGCGGATGGGGTTGTGGAGACGGTCGATCAGACATTTCAGCTGCGAACTGACGCCGTAGAAATAGATCGGAGTGGCGATCACGATGACATCGGCTTCCGATAGACGTTTATAACAGACTTCCATATCATCATGCAGCGCACACCGGTGCTGTGCATCCCGATAACACGCATTGCAGCCGAGACACCCGCCGATCTTTTTACCGATCACCGAAATGGTTTCGACGGTATTTCCGACGCTGCGCGCGCCCTTGATGAACGCGTCCGCCAAGAGTTCCGTGTTTCCGTTTTTTCGCGGGCTGCCGACGATAACGACGATGTGTTTCATCGTTTTATCCATCAGGTTGCCGTCAGGCCAATACTGCGGTACTCTTAATATAATCCAGAACGTTCTGATACAGCACGACCTGCTTCAGATAATTCATGCCGTATTCCGTTTCATATTCGGAATAATCGTCCGTTTCAAAATATTTGACAAAGAACGCGCTGATATCCTCGTCGCTGACCGTGATGCCGGCATCTTCCGCAATGGCCTGCATAATCAGACTGTAGTTTGCATAGTTGGTGTTGGCCTCAAGATTACTCTCTAACAATTCCTCTTTAGAAGCATATCCCACGTAGGTTGAGAGAAAGTCATCCAATTCCATTTGATAATAATCGGCATAATCCTGATAGCTTTTTACCGTTGCGTTTTCCTGGTATTCAAAAATCGAATCGGGAAGCGATTTCACTGTGGTATTATCGACAACATAGTTTTGAATGTACTCTGAAATTGCCGAATCCTGAAGATCGCTTAAGATATCCGCCTTCATTTCTTCCACGGTTGTCCATCCTTTCGAAGCAGACAGGTTTTCAGAAACAAACGCATCGGTCAGTTCGGGAACAGAGGTCTCGGTGATGTAATTGACGGTGATCGCAAAAACCGCATCTTTTCCGTTGAGGTCATCGACGCCGTAATCCTCGGGGAACGTCACTTCAATGTCAAACGATTCGCCGGGTTTATGCCCGATGAGCTGCTGCAGAAAATCATCGATATAGTTTGTCACTCCAATGACGACATCGGTTCCGGCGCCTTCGGTGCTGCCATTTTCGAATTCGACGCCGTCCACGCTTCCGACATAGTCAATGTTGACGGTATCACCGTCTACTATGGCACGATCCGTCACCTGGTCGCTGGTGGTATAATCCGCGAGAATATCATCGATTTCCGTCTGAATGGCATCCTCGGTTATCGTGTAGGTTTCACTTGGGATCGTGATGGCCGAATAGTCACAAAGTGTCACTTTTTTCAGTGCTTTAATTCCTTCCCAAAATCCGTTTTCATCAATGCCGTCGCTGTACGAAAAAGAGCTGATGTCGGTTTCTCCGGCTTTAGTACTGCATCCTGTAAAAAGGATCATTGACAGGGCCAATACGGCAGCGAACCATCTCAGTGTATTCATCTGTTTCATTGCAATCTCTCCTACTTCTTTAAATAATCAACGATTTGAACCCCGCACATTCACTGTTTCGCCGTCATCAAAGCGAGTGCGAGTTCGGCGGCTCTGCATATCTCCTGTTCGCTGGTGTACTCGGTACAGGAGTGGCAGTTGTTCATCGCTGTCGCCAGTACGATGCCCGAAATGCCATGTAAAGCAAGCAAATTATGATCGCTTCCCCCAAAAGTCGGCTGTAAATCCGCTCTTAAATTCATCTGTTTGCAGGCGTCTTGAAATCGCTTCACAACGGGATGCTCAAGATCCGTACGATACGCCGTAATGTGTGTGGTGCTTTCAAATTCGACCGATGCGCCGTTTATTTCGGCTGTTTTTCGGATGATATCAGAAATCTCATCCAACTTCCGATGCGCTTTTTCATCCGAATTGCTTCGAATTTCGCCGGTGACCGCACAGCGATCGGGCACAATATTGGTGGCGCCGCCGCCGGAAATCGCCCCTACGTTCACGGTAACGTCTCCGATCCTGCCGCATACGATCCGCGTGACCGCTTCCGCCGCCGCTTTGACCGCATGAATCCCTTTTTCGGGCGCAAACCCCGCATGGGCCGCGCGTCCGTTAAAAACCGCTTTAAAGGAAATAATGGTCGGAGCCTGATAGGCCGCGCTGCCGACCGGACCCGTGAGGTCGAACACATAGGCCTCCCGAGACTTTAGCTTGGCGATATCAAACTGTTTGAGACCGACGCTGTAAATCTCCTCCGCCGCTGTAAACAGCAGTTCTATCGGACGATGCGGCAGGTCCGATTCTTTGAGCGTGGTCAATGCTTCGAGAATGGCTGCGATACCGGCAAAATCGTCCGCGCCGAGAACAGTCGTCCCGTCCGAGGTAATAGTCCCGTTTTCGTCGATTTTCATCTTTTTGCCGCACGAGGGCTCGACCGTATCCATATGGGCAGAGAATAACAGGGGTGGCATTTTTACTGCGCCGTCGATATAGGCATAAATATTTCCGCAGTTTCCGCCTGTTTTTACGGCTGAATCGTCCTCTTGGGGTGAGATTCCCAAATCAATAAGCTTCGTTTTGATTAAATCGGCAACTTCCCGCTCTCCCAATGAAGGGCTGTCAATGGCAACAAGCCGCCCGAACAGGTCCAGCAAACGTTCTTTTTGAATCATCTTAATGTTCCTCGTATCTCCGGCAGGCAATTACTTGTGAAAAACCCCGCCCGAAACTGATTTTTCGAACCGTTTTCCATAAAAATCATTATAACGGATTTTGCAGATAATTGCAATTACCGTCAACCATCTCAATATGAAATAAAAGCAAAAGATCGCTTGGCTTTACATATAAATGTTCATAATATATAATGATTCATAAATAATACCCGCTGAATAAATCCGTTAAAATCACGGCTTTGGCATTCAGGGGCATTGATATAATGATCAAGGAGAAGAACATTATGTGTCGTATTCAACCGATCGCCCCTGTGCACACCGTGGTATACGAAGTCCCGTATCCGAATGATATGATGGCGGGCAGTCCGGGAATATGCGCGCTTAACAATGGGCGTCTGGTCGTCACCAACGACATAAGCGGAGAAGGCGTGAAACAGATACCGGGGATTAAAACCAATATCCGATATGGTGCACCTGTTTACGGCAAAGTACATGTATCGGATGACCGGAGCGACACTTGGCGATGGGTGACCGATTTCCCGTTTATGCACGCCCGACCTTTTACTGCGGGGAAAAGTTTGTATGTACTGGGTCAGGCAATGGACCTGATGATCATTCGCTCGGACGACGGAGGCGAGACCTGGACGGATGTCTGCCGGCTGACCGAGGGGGAAGATTGGCATCAGGCGCCCTGCAATTATCTGTACGCCAACGGCTGTATTTATATTGTAATGGAACACCGCCCGCCTCACGACTGCAAGGCCTGGGGCGTATCGGTTATTGCGCCGGTTCTAATGCGCGGCAGGCTGGATGCGGATTTGACAAAAAGAGAGAACTGGACGTTCGCAAGCGAAATGGTGTTCCGCGACACGGTGGATCTTTCGCAGACGGATTATTTCGGCATTCCGTTTTACACGGTGCCGCGCAGCGAGGATGCGGATATCGGCGGCGGAAGAAGATGCGCGCCTTTCGGATGGCTGGAAACCAATGTCGTGCAGATCACAGACCCCGCCCATATCTGGTATGATCCCGACGGGCACACGTTTCATATGCTTTCCCGCGCACACACGGGGCGAACCAATTACGGCTGTTTATCGAAAGCGGTTGAAAATCCCGACGGCTCCATCACCACGATGTTGGAGACCGCGCCTTCCGGCAGGCACTGGGTATACCTGCCCATCCCCGGCGGGCAGATGAAGTTTCATATTCTGCATGACGACGTCTCCGGTTATTATTGGCTGTTGAGCACGCAGAGCACCGACAGTATGGTTATTCCCGAAAAAATGCCGAAAGATCGCTACGGGCTTCCGGATAACGAACGCAGGCGGCTGCAGCTGCATTTTTCGAAAAATTGCGTCGACTGGTGCTTCGCCGGTCTGGTAGATATGGGTGATATCGAAAAAGCCAGCAGGCATTATGCCTCGATGTGCATCATGGATAAGGATTTATTCATCGTGAGCCGCTCCGGGGATGAACGCGCCCAGAGTCCCCATAACGGAAACCTGATCACGCTGCATGTTGTAAAGGATTTTCGCAATTTGATTTATTGAAAGTCGAAGAACCCGTAAAACCGATCAGCGTTTATTGCCACATGTCAATTTTCTCTTTCATTTCGCCAAATGGTGCAATTTCTGTGATAATATGATATAATCATTATGGAAATATCAAGGGCTATGCTCTTCGATATGCCGATATCATGAAGAATCCAAACTGTCTGTAAAGGATGGTCGTTGATATGTTTGATTTTATCCGTGCCGCAAGCGCCGTCCCGAACATCGGGGTGGGCGACGTCGATTACAATGTGGCACAAATCCTCTCGAAAGCACAGCAGGCAAAAACGCAAAAGGTCGATTTGCTCGTGTTTCCGGAACTCTGCATCACCGGATACACCTGCGCCGATCTGTTTTTTCAAACTACACTGCTTGAAGAAGCCAAACAGGGGCTTTTAAAAATTCTTCAGGCTTCACTTTCGTGGGATTTCACAGCGGTGGTCGGTATGCCGATCGCCGTTCAAAATCAACTTTATAACTGCGCCGTTGTTATCAATAGAGGCAAGGTCGGCGGTATCGTACCCAAGACCTTTATGCCCAACTACAACGAATTTTACGAGCGCAGATGGTTTTCGACCTCCTGCGACCTCAACGAAAAATCCTTATCCTCTGCCCTGCTGGGTATCGCCGAAAAATACGACATCCCCGCCGGCAGAGACCTTGTATTTAACCTGAACAATCAGCTCCGGTTCGGCGTCGAGATCTGCGAGGATCTCTGGGTACCGCTGCCGCCGAGTACGTTTTTGGCGCTGGGCGGTGCGGAATTGATCGTGAATATCTCGGGCAGCAACGAGACCATTGCCAAGCGGGAATACCGCCGCGACCTCGTCAAGCAACAATCGGGCCGCAACTTCTGCGGCTATATCTACTGCTCCGCAGGCGGCACCGAATCGACGACCGACCTGATTTACTCCGGCCATTCGATGATTGCAGAAAACGGCGCGCTTTTAAAAGAAAACGAACAGTTGATTGACACTGATTACCTGTTAATCTCCGATATCGACCTCGGCAGAATCCGCGCAGACCGCCTGAAAAACAAGAGTTTCAAAGACAGCGTTGCGCTTTATGGCGGCTATGAACCCGTCCGCACGATGGACTGCACTGCCGATCAAAAAGAGTTTTACGGCGACGGCACGCTGTATCCCATCCGCAAGCTGCCGTTTGTCCCGTCCTCGCAGAAAGACCGCCTCGAGCGCTGCATGAACATCTTCCGGATGCAGGTCGCCGGGCTGAAAAAGCGGCTTGACCACACCAAAGGCAAAGCCGTCGTCGGGGTGTCCGGCGGGCTTGATTCCACATTGGCCCTGCTGGTGAGCGCAGAGGCCATTCGGGAATTGAAACGGCCGCTGACCGATGTGATCGGCATCACGATGCCCTGCTTCGGCACCTCCGACCGCACCTATAACAATTCTCTCGCGCTGATGAAATCTCTCGGGGTCGCCAGTGAGGAAATCGACATCAAGCAGGCCTGCACCCTGCACTATCTGGACATCGGCCATGATATGAATACGCACGATCTCACCTTTGAAAACACCCAGGCCCGCGAGCGCACGCAGGTGCTGATGGACTACGCCGGCAAAAACGGCGGTATCGTGGTCGGCACGGGCGATCTCAGCGAACTCGCGCTCGGATGGTGCACCTACAACGCCGACCACATGAGCATGTACGGCGTCAACGCCAGCATCCCCAAGACGCTCGTGCGGTGGATGATCGACGGCATCATGCAATACCGCGTCTTCGAACCGAGCACCGAGGTGCTCAAGGACATCATCGACACCCCGATCAGCCCCGAACTGCTCCCGCCGGATGCGGACGGCAAGATCGCGCAGCAAACCGAAGACATCGTCGGGCCGTATGCCCTGCACGACTTCTTCCTCTATTATGTATTGCGGTTCGGTTTTGCGCCCGAAAAGGTCTTTTATCTGGCGACGCTGGCGTTCAAGGACGATTTCGACAAAAAGACGATTTTGAAATGGCTGCGGGTGTTTTATACGCGGTTCTTTGCGCAGCAGTATAAGCGCAGCTGCCTGCCCGACGGGGTCAAAGTGGGCAGCATCTGCCTGTCCCCGCGCGGCGACTGGAGAATGCCTTCCGACGCCTCCGCGGCCTCCTGGCTCAAGCGGATTGACGCGCTTGAAAAGCAGATTTAATTAATTTCACAATAACCTATTATTGCCCGCAAATTGCGGGCTTTTTTATTTTGTGGAAAACCGCTCTTGTTCTATTTGCCGTTGGAACTCATCACATCAAGGTGTTTATCTTAACATTTCTGCGGGCTATTCGCCCGCTCGGCCGGATGTGGTCATCCGACCCTACATTATCATTATAAAAGCCGGTTTCCGAACGGAAACCGGCTCTCCTTTTTATATTGAACCACATCCCCTTCACAGAGTGGAATTTTTTATTTCTCCCCCAACGAGTCCTCTCTGGCCTTGGTCGAGCGGGCGAAATAGTCATCGAGCAGTTCGATGCCGAATTCGACGACCATGTCGGCGGCGGAACACTCGTCGGTTTCGCTCGTGATCAAAATGCTCCCGAGATACCCCGGGTCGGTGATCTTGACTTTGGCACCGTATTTTTGCTTGAGCGCACGCACCTTGTCCATATTGAAATCCATGTGCGCCAGTTTGTAATCCAGATTGACCGTCGCGGTGACATACTTGGTGTAATTGGTCGAGGCGGCAACCGCAACGCCCTGCGGCGAGATGATTTGGCAGGGCGGGCCCGCGATGGCGCTGACCAGATACGACCGGCAGGAATACGCCCAGACGTTCTGCATCATGCCGCCGTGGTACATCGACGAAAATACCAGCAGATCGGGCGGCGTCTTTTGATAGCGCAGGCGCAGCTCGTCGAAATTCAAATCAAAGCAAATCAAACCGCCTACCGTGCCGAAATCGGTTTTGACGATGGAGGCATCCCGCCCGTATTCCAATTTGCCCTCGGTGTGTTCGGTGACCATCAGATAGTTCTTGTCGTAGATGCCGTCGACGCCGCCTTTGCGATTGATGAACTGGGTGGAATTGCGCATAGTGCCGTCGGGCAGCGTGCGTGCGGCGGAATAGGCGATGTTGCAGTGGTTTTCACGCGCCACCTGCATGAAGTGGTCGCGGACGCGGTCGCCCCGCACGGCATAATATTCTTTATGCTGTTCGCGGTCGTAGTTCGCGGGTCGGTCGCAGGCCTCGGGCAGCACGATCAGATCGGGCTTGTCGGGCAGGACGTTTGACAACTGCCTGTCCCAATAATCGATCATGTCTTTAACGCAGAGATCCAGATCCATATTCGGATCCATCTCGCGGCGGTCGGGTCCCAATGCGCTGATCTTGACGTAATTCGCCATACTGCACCACCTTTACTTTACTAATGTTTCGTAGTGTTCGCTGCGTAAAAAGATGCCGCCGCTGCGGTCGTAAAAATCTTTGTCCAATGTGAATGTGCCGCCTTTGACCTCGGTCCACGGCGCGCCGTAACACGGGTGGAAGGATTTCAACGTTTCCCAGCGGGTATAATTTTGGTGCCCGTTGGTCTCGATCACGCCGATGTTCATACCGGGCAGCGGAGCCAAACGGGAAGCGACGTTTTTGTTCCAGTCGACCATCACGGGACTGACGGTCAGATCGGCGCAGAAACACGGGATATTGCGCTCGTGCGCGATCTTTAAAATCTTAAAACTCATGCTCAGGGTCTTGGCAATCGGTTTCAGCGCGATGGCTTTGTACCCCAGATCAATGCGCTCTTTCGCGTCCACATCGGAATGGGCGCTCTCGTCTGCGGCCAGCCGTACCGGAATGTCGCTCACATCGTCTAAATAATCCTCCGGGAACGGTTCTTCGAGCAGCATAATCCGCTCCAGCGCGCCGATTTTGTCGGCATGGTCGAGCAGCCGCAGCAGCCGGTCTTTGTTGTCATACCGCCCGTTGGCGTCGAGGTAATACGGGATTTTGCCGTCGGCAGTATAGGGCGTCGTGCGGTTTTTAGCCGCTTCGTGGATGGCCGAAAGCCGCTTTTTGTCCCACTCGAGCATCTTGTTCAGGTCGCCGTCCTTCTCGGGGTCGGAGCCGATCTTGACTTTGAGGAAGAAATAGCCCTCGTCGAGCGTCTTGACCACGTCGGGCATCGCAATGCCGTAAGTAATCAGCGGGATGGCGGCGAGTTTTTCATGCCGAGTCGTGAGCGCGGGTTTCACGTCGTCCGGAATCAAGTCATCGAAACTTGAAATCCCCTTTTCGCGGGCATACAGCAGCCAGGCGGCGTTATCGACCGCGACCAGCGCGTTCAGCGCAAAAGTCGGGCGCAGGTTCGGGTTGCCCGTTATTTTCTTGCCGTATTCCAGCGTCAGCGGATAGAGTTTTTCAAGCAAATCCGTCGGGGTCTCGAACGGAATCTCCTTGGATTTTTGCAGTGCGAACGCGGTCATCAGGTACATCAGTGCGTTGCCCGCGGTCGGCAGATTGGCGGCGAACACCGCCGCATCCGACCACAGAATGCTCTGTATCGCAAGCCCGACCCCGCTTTGACCCGATTCGCTCTCGAGCCGTGCCGCCGCCTGCCAGATCTCATTGACATAACCGCCCTTGAATCCGAACGGGGCGACCAACGGTTCCCGTTCGAAATTGCAGTCGGCGCGCTTAATCCGAATCATACTTATAAATAAATCTTGCTCGCGGCCTTGGCATATCCGCGCGCAAATGCGGCGCCGTCAAAACCCGGATCATTGTCGGGAATGTCGGCGATTTTAATCTCTTTTCCGTCCTGTTCGCGGGAGATGCGCCCGGCCAGCATGATGCGGATGGACTCGGTGATTGTCGTGATCGGCGCGAGTGCGTTCTTTCCGGTCTCCATATAGTCGCAGATGCGGTCGAGCAGCTGCCCGTAGACCCTGCCGGTCTGGATGCGGAACTGATAGGTGGATTTGGTGGTCATAATGACGACCTCAAAGGGCTGCCAAACGCCCAAAAACGCGTTGTAAACGCCCGTCGCGCCGTTTGCATATTTGATTAAAAAGGTCTCGCAGGCCTGCCCGTTGACTTCGCCGCGCCCCGCATAACGGGTCGAGACCGCACCGGTGCCGATGAGTCCGCCGATGGCCTCGACGACATGGATGGCATAGTTGAACTCGTCCAGGCCGGAGGTGCCAAACACCGTGACGATCTTGCCGCGCTCTTCTTCGGGAATCTTTAAAAAGTCCTGAATCTCCTCGGCATAGCGCACCGACGAGCTGCCCAAAATCACCGCGCCGTCTTTGACCAGTTGTTCGATCTTGCGGCAGTCGGCGAGATTGCCGACGATGGGTTTATCGATAAAGACCGGCTTTTTACGCGCGATAAAGGGCATCGCGTATCCGAGGTGTTTGTCCCAGTCGCAGCCCTGTATAAACCCGATATCCACGGTATCGGCGAGTTCCTCAACCGATTGGCACCGCTTTTCGAGCCCGTAATTTTTGATAAATCCCTCGACCTCGTCGTCGCCCCGGAAGCCGTCGTTATACACCGCGACATAGCGCGCGCGGTCTCCGGTTTTCAGATATTCCGAAAACGCCTTCGGATGCGAGACGTCGATATTGACAACACCGATTCTGATCATGTTCTATCGATCCTTTCAAGCTGTTATTTCTAAATCTTTTTGAAAAACTTCACAATCCAATTTTCCGCTGCGGACAAACCGCTCGATTTCCTGTGTGATGTGCATTCCGATGCGCTGCCGCCCGTTGTTGACAAGCCCCGCCAGATGCGGCGTGAGAATGCAGTTGGGCAGCTTTCGCAGCGAGTTTTCTGCTTCCGGCGGTTCCGGGTCAAAGACGTCTAAGCAGGCATAACGCAGATTTCCCGCAGCCATATGGTCATACAGCGCTCTCTCGTCGATGATGGTTCCGCGTGCCGTATTGATCAGCACCGCGTCTTTTTTCATCAGTTTGAGCGTATCGGCGTTGAGCATATGGTGCGTCGCCTCAATAGAGGGCGCGTGAACGGAGATGACGTCGCTGTTTTTCAAAACCTCTTCCAAAGAAGCTTTTTCACAGCCCAATGCCGCCGCTTTTTCGTCGCTTAAGTAAGGGTCATAGCACAGCACGCGCACACTAAAGTTTTGCAGCAGTTTGATGTAATGGCCGCCCGCCCGGCCGGAACCCAAAACCCCGACCGTGAGGTTATACAGCTCCCGCACGTCTTCCCTGCCCTCATCCCATCCGCCGTTATGGATATTGGCGTTGAGTGTAAAGATGTTCTTAGCCGTGCAGATGGTAAGTCCGAGCGCGGTCTCGGCTACACCGATTCCCAGAGCCTTTGCCGCATTGGTGACGCGCACACCACGCTCCCACAATTCCTCGGTTACGACGGGTTTGACGCTGCCGGCGGCATGGGCCACGAGCCGTAAATTGGGACAGCGGTCCAAAATCTCTTTGCCGACTGCGGGGCTGCCCCATGAAGTGATGAGGATATCCGCATCCGCCACATCGGCGGAATCCGCGTGGTTTATCACCGTTCCGAGCGCCACAAGCCGAGTGACGGCATCGGGCGAGAAGAGCGTGGAAATCAGATTGGACGGAAAAAGCAGTACAATATTCATTGTCTGTTAAAACAAATAGTCTTTTTCCGACACCGCGACCGGCTTTCCGCTCGCGAGTGATTCGTTGACCATATAGCTCAGCACCGCCGCGCGCGCAGCTTTGACAAGCCCGTTGGGGCTGTCTTTTCCGAGCAAAATTGCATCGGCAAACTGGTCGATCTCGGAAGTATGCCCTTTGTCGACTTTATCAAATGCCAGCGTAGTCTTGGCGTGTCCTTCGAAGCCGTAATACTCCATTGCGGTGAAGTCGTTGACCCAGATGGCCTTGCCGTCGCAGTAAATCTCGGTCGACTCTTTGGGGAAAGCCGAGCAGCCCGCGCTGGCGATCAGGGTCGTACCGACCGAACCATCGGCAAAGGTGATTGTGACGATGGCGCTGTCGGGGATTTTGACCTTTTCGGGGTCGAGGAAGGTTCCGCCCGACGCATAGACGCTCACCGGCGGCTTGCCGACGATCTCACAGAGCAGATCGAAGATATGGCAGCCCTCGCCGATAAAACGCCCGCCGCCGACTTTGGGGTCGTGCGTCCAGACATCTGCGGGAAACGGCGCCTGAATGCGGTGATAGATCATCTTTTTATGGTCGTTGTCTTTGAGCAGATCCCTTGCCGTGACAATCATCGGCGCCATGCCGCGATTATAGCCGACCGTATATTTGACGCCTGCTTTTTTTACGGCCTCAACAACCGCTTGGCATTCCTCACGGCTCAATCCCATCGGCTTTTCGCACAGCACATGCTTGCCGGCGTTGGCCGCCTTGACCGACAGCGCCGCGTGGGTGTCATGACGCGTGCCGATAAAGACCGCGTCAATTTCGCTGTCGGATAAAATCTTATCGATGTCTGTTGTAAAATAGACCGCGCCGACCTCTTTCGCGGTGTCGGCGGCAGCGCTCTCGCTGATGTCCATGGTCGCACGAATCTCGTATTTGGGATTCGCTTTTAAAATCGGGATATGCATGGCGCGGATAAAGCTGCCGCAGCCCACCAAAGCAACTCTGACTTTATTCATGAAAGTAAAACTCCCTTCAACATGGTTAATGTTATTTTAACACTGCCTGAGGTGGTTTTCCATGCACTTTTTTGCGGATTTGTTACACAAAATCACATTATCAAATGTAGGGGCGATTCGCAATCACCCGTACGCCATGTACCATCTTGCGGGCGATTAGGAATCGCCCCTACTACAGGATCCCCTGTTTCGTCTTTGCGAGGAAAGCGCGGAGACAAGCTCCGCGCAGGACGAAGCAATCCAGAGAGCAAGTATATTGATTACGACGGAGGTCTGGATTGCCGCGGGGCTAACGCCCCTCGCAATGACGATTACTTTTCTTTTTCGTCGAGGTAAATATAAAACGAACCACGCGCCTTTTTCAGATATTCGTTGGGTGAGACGTTCTGCCGCTGTTTGAAGAACCGGCTGAAATAATGCACGTCGTTGAACCCGACGCTGTAGGCGATTTGGGTGACGTTCTTGTCCGAATAGCGCATCAGTTCCTTGGCCTTGGCAAACCGCAGATCGCCGAGGTATTGAATCGGCGTGACCCCGTAAGCGCTCTTGAACGCGCGGTTGAATTGGAATCGACCCATACCGCCCACTTTTGCCAGCATATCCAGATTGATCGCTTGGTCTAAATTTTTCTCCATATAGGAGAGCGTCAACCCGATACCGGATTTATCCGAACCATGTATTTCATGTACATATTCGTGTATCAAATCATGGGCGTCGCATACCGAGTTGTTTTGTTCGGCAATACGCAGCAGGTGCATCAAAATCTCGGAAAAACGCAGGTTAACGATGTCGTTCCAGTAGGCGGCCTTATTCACGCCCTCGCTGATCAGGTTTTCCGCCAAGTGGCGCACCTTCCTATCGGGCAGGCGCATTTTCTGTTTTAAATCGGTCAAATGATTTTCCATTTCCCCTGCCGCCGTGAACTTAATCTCGATCATCTTGAGCCCCTTGATTTTATCGGCGGTAAATCCATGCCCAACGCCCGGCGGAATCAGATAAAATTCATCCTCCGATGCCGAAAAAGCATTTTCACCAACCGTCATCTGCGCCGACCCGTCGACGATATAGAGGTAATGGAAAAACGGGTGGCTGTGGACATCGACGCCGTTCGCGGGCAGATAGGTGCACTTGGAGAGCCACAGCACTTTTACATCTGAATTCAGCATCTGATCCGTCCTTTAATTAAAAAACGATTTTAAAAATTCATCCATCGGTCCGTCGTATTCGGCTTCGGCCAAAAACTCCTTGCCCAACTGATTACCCCAACTGTATAGGATCACGGTTTTTCCGTTAAAATCGCACAAATCGATATCGCTGTTGTTGCTGTTTACCGCGTTTTCGATATACGCCAATTGGTCTGCGGAAAACTTCTCCGGGCGCTGAACGATTTTGTCTTCATCGTTAAAAAACATCACCGGGTTTTTGATGCCCATTTCGAAGTTCACGAAATCTTGGGTGCGGACGATATAGGGCACCCATCGATAGCCGGGAATGCCCTCCAGATAAATGATATAATACCAATCTTCGACAAACCGAATCACCGGGCAGGCCGAATACCGCTCTTTGGTATAGATATGGTCTTCGACCGGCATCATGACCCAGTCGATCAAGTTTTTCGACTCGGCAAAAACGATGGTAAAAGGCGCACCGCAGATCTCTTTCGGGCTGCCGATTTCCAGTGCCATCACATAGCCGTCTTTGCCTTTGCAGACGGAAGAGTTGAACAAAGACCAGCTCTCGGGAAATTCAAATACCTTTTTGGTCTCCCAGTTTTTTAAATCCTCCGACCAAAAAACATCGAGCCGGTTTCCGCCGCCTTTTCCCCTGATGCCGTATACATAGGCGGTTTCACCCTCCGGAGTGCGTTCAATAAACGCGCTTCCGAATGAATAATCCACGCCGAAAGTTGGCGTGACTTCCTCGGTTTCCATATCGGTAAAACGGAAGTAGCCGTGATTGGTTTTGTTGTTCCAATAACCGCCGCCCCATTCGTTGTTGCGAATCCACTCAAAGCGGTACAGCCGGTCTTTCCAAACCACCGGAGTGGTCTCGACCACGCCGATGTCCAATGTCCCTTTTTTAATGATCCCCTTACCGGGTTTCTGGTTTCCGTTTCTCAATCCGTCCATCAGATTTTGCATGATTTTCAGACCATCCTTACAGCAAATTTCACATCGCTCGAATCGCCACTATTATATCATATTCATTCCCGATTGTCGACAAAAACCGGCGGCAGGAAAGCCTGCCGCCGGTTTTTGTCATTCTGAGCGAAGTGCACAAACGTCGCACCTGACGTTTTGCGCGCGAAGTCGATGAATCTCGGACAGAATGATTTTAAATAAACAGCTTTATAGATTTGACGGTAAAGAGATCCTTCGGCTTCGCACCGTGAGCGGTGCTCCGCTCAGGATGACATACGTTGAAGAATTTTAGAATGATGTGTGAAAAACTATCATTCCCACTCGATTGATTCAATGTATTCGGAAAACCCTTTTGCCGCTTCGCAGACCTTTTGTTCCATTGGCATATTCGCGCCGCCGAGCGCCACAATCCGGTTGGGGTGCGCCGCTTCTCCCGCATACGGGCTGACGGAGACCTTTTCGCCCACGCAGTCGACCAGTGACAGCTTGCCGTCCAACAGCACAAAACCCTTGACCCGGAAGGTGAATCCGACGAACTGCACCAAAAATGCCTCGAGCTGCGGATAATTCATCGTGTCTTTGATTTTGATCGTCAGCTTTTGCAATCCCACATCTTTCAAGTGGTATGCGGGGCCGCCTGCTTCCTGTTTTTGATGGAGATTCTCCAGCCACTCCGGCTCAATCCGCCCGAACGTCGTTCTGCGAATCTGCACATCTGGCCGCAGTTCGCGAATCATTGCCTCTGTCTCGGCCATGACTTGCTCCGAAACCGTATCGGCTTTGTTGATCAATATCAGATCGGCGGCTTCGAGCTGCTTCTTGCCGACCCGAACGCCCGCCAGCACCTTTTGAATGGTCTTCGGGTCCACCAGACACACGCACCCGAGATAGTCAATTCCGACAAAGCGGTCGGATTTCAAAATCGCCTGCATCGAGGTCGGATCGGAAAGGCCGGAGGCCTCTACCAAAATCAATTCGGGTTGATCGGAAATCGCTTCGCTGAGCGCATCTTCAAACTGATCGATGCGGCAGGAACAGAAGATTGAGCCGTTGCTGATCTCCTCGACCTTCGCGCCGGTCTCGCGGATTAACGCGCCGTCGATACCCTCCCGCCCGAACTCATTGACAATGATTTTGAGGCGGATATCGGGATTGCGCCGGATAAATCCCTTTAAGAATACGGTCTTGCCCGCGCCGAGAAAGCCGGTGATCAGATATAGTCCGATCATATCCCGCACCTCCTTTTTACGCGTAGCGTTTACATCACCGCTTCGATGGCGCCGAAGAGCTCCTCGCGGCTCGGGATGATGGACGAGAACTTAAGCTGCCCGTTGATATAGATCGACGGCAGGTTTTTGACCCCCATCTTGATGCAGCGGGCGATGTTCTCTTTGATCGTGTACTTATATTCAACCATGTCAATTTTATCGTCGAAATGGTCTTTGGCTTTCTGGGCTGCATCGAGCATATAGGTGCAGGCCGCGCAGGTCGCCGAGTCGAGCGTGAACACCTCGACCAGCGGTCTGGGAAGGTTGGCGTAATCGGGCAGAATGATCTCGATGTCGTCCTTGACCGCGACATAGTTCTCGATCATCTTGCGGGTCTCCTCGGTCTGCAAAACGGCCTGCGCCGCGCCGATGGCGTTTTCGACCGGGACATTATAAGGCATATCGCAGCCCGGGGCAATGATCAGGTTCTTTTTATTTTCGATGCTGTCGAGGATATCGACGACGCATTTCATATTGTCCTGCTGAGTGCCGTGCAGCATCACAGTGGTCAGCGGGATATTGCCGCCGATGGTGATGTTATATTTGTCGGTGATCTGCTTGGCCGCCACGATGTTGACGTTTTCGTCGATCGAGATCGAATCGGGGCCGGTTTTGCACATGACCTCGATGTTCTTGGTGGCGTCGCCGCAGACAAAGAATGAAGAAAACACCTTTTTGGCGCGGATATAATCGAACAATTCTTTGAACGGCGCGTCCAAAAATTCCTCGAAATGGGCCGGTGAGACCTGCGAAACCAGCGGGTCGACAACGGCGATCACGTTCATGCCCGCCGCGACATACATATCGATCATCCGTTTGGCGGCGTCGGCGCAGTAGCCGAGCAGGTTTTTGACATATTCCTCGTCGTCGAACATGTCCATGAAGATGTCGTTGCCGCGCAGATGCGAAGCCAATGTGAACGGACCGCAGATCAGACCGTAGAGCGCGGTGGTGTCGCCGACTTCTTTCTTCATGCGGCGCATCACGTCGAGCACCATCGGAATGCGTCCGTCGGTCTCGTCGGGCAATGTACAGCGGCAGGGGATTTGCGTGGTCTCGGAAAGCGGATGAGTCTTAACCGAAGGCGGGCCGTCCTTGGTCCAGACCAGTTCGCAGCCCAAAATCTCGGCTTCGATCTGCAGGTCGAACACCACGGGCTGGCCGTCCGGTTTATACAGGCGGTTGACCTCTGTCAGGGCTTTAAAGAGTTTGTCGCCGTCGGTGAGTACTTCTTCGGCGTCATAACCGACCAGTTTTCCGGCATGCGCGCCCGCAAACGGCACCCAAGGGGTCCGCGGGGTCTCTTTATGCTGCAAAACAGCGAATAATAATTCTTTAGGATTCATCGTCAGTTCCTCCTTATATTTGAATCAAAATCAAATCTAAAAATTCCGACACTTCTTCGGTGTCCGGTAACAGAATAGCACACCGAAAATAAAAACTATATGAAAATTTCAAGATTTTTTGAATTTTGTTAATCGATTTTCCCATAATCCCGATAAAAATTTAATAAAGGGGTAAAATTTTTAATTAATGTATTGACTGAAGCATCCTTTCTGGTCTATACTATATATGCAAATGATTTGCATTTGCAGGAGGAAACAACATGTCATCTCATCCCTTTAAACCTGCGCTTTTCATCGCACTTTTGTTCTCGAGTTTACTTTTATTTTCGGCTTGTTCCGGCACATCTTCGTCTGTGCCCGAACAAGCCGGAAAGCCCATCATCGCCGTCTCCATTGTCCCGGAGGCCACCTTCGTTCAAGCCGTCTGCGGTGAACTGGCCGACGTCGTCACACTCATTCCCCCGGGAGGCAGCCCCGAAAACTATGAACCCACACCGGATATCATGGCCCAGTTTGAAAAGGCGTCGCTGTACTTCTCGATCGGCGTTCCGACCGAATCGGCCAATATCCTTCCGAATGTCGCGGACACCGTCAAAGTGGTTTCACTGGCGGACGAAGTCGCGGCAGCCTATCCCGACCGGACATTTGAAAGCGGAGAACGCGACCCGCATATCTGGCTCTCACCCAAACGCGTCAGGGTGATGGTCTCCGCGATTACCCGTGAGATGAGCACACTGGATCCGGATAACGCGGCGATCTATGCACAAAACGCAAACGCTTACCTTGCACAGCTCGACGAGGTGGATACCCAGATTAAAACAGCACTTGACGGTGTTCAAGTGAAAAAATTCATCGTCTATCACCCCGCTTTCGGCTATCTGGCCGATGACTACGGTCTGACCATGTACGCGCTCGAGGAGGAGGGCAAAGAAGCCACCGCCCAGCACCTTCAGGCAGTGATCGACATGGCAAAGGCGGAGAACATCAAAGTGATTTTTTATCAGAGCGAAATCGACAGCAGCCAGTCCGAATCCTTTGCCGAGGAGATCGGCGGACGCACCATCCAACTCGAACCGCTCTCGGCAGACTATATCAACAATTTAAAGGCAATGGCAAATCTGATGGCGGAGGTTATGCAATAGTGCAACCCGTATCAAAAACCCCCGCGATACACATTAATAATCTTACGGTGTCTTACAACCGGACGCCCGCACTCACAGACGTCTGTTTCGATGTGGCTGACGGCGAATTTTTAGGTATTATCGGCCCGAACGGCGGCGGAAAATCGACGCTTCTCAAGGCGATTCTGGGTCTGATCCCCGTCGAAACGGGCACGGTTCAAATCTATGGAGAAGACGTCAAATCCCGTCAAACGACTATCGGTTATGTGCCGCAGTTTGCCGCGTTAGACCGGCGTTTTCCGATTACGGTACTTGAAGTCGTACTGACCGGGACATTGAAAAATGGGCTTACTCCGTTTCACCGTTATACGGTCGAAGACAGAGACCTCGCCCGAAAAACCCTCTCGGAAGTCGGTATCGAAGCGCTATCCGGGCGCCAAATCTCGGAGCTCTCGGGCGGCGAATTTCAGCGTATGCTGATCGCACGGGCGTTAGCCGTCCGACCGAAGCTGCTGCTGCTTGACGAACCGACCGCCAGCGTCGACGCCGCTTCCAGAGAACAGATTTACGCACTGCTCGCAAATTTAAATCAACATATGACAATTGTTTTAGTCACGCATGATCTGCTGGCCGTATCGTCGCAGATTCAGCGGTTGGCCTGCCTGAACGGGCGGCTCGTCTATCACGGAGAACCCGAACTCACGCAGGACGTCGTCAACCATCTGTACGGCTGCCCGGTCGACTTGATCGCTCACGGCGTACCGCACCGGGTATTAAAAGAGCATAATGGGGAGGAACACGAATGCTGACAGCGCTGTTACAATACGAATACTTACAAAAAGCGGTGCTGGCAAGTGTTTTCGCAAGCATCGTCTGCGGCGTGATCGGCGTGATCATCATCGAGAAAAAGCTCGTGATGATGAGCGGCGGCATCGCCCACACGGCCTACGGCGGTGTGGGACTCGGTTATCTGCTCGGGTTCGAACCGATTCTCGGCGCGTTTTTATTCGCGGTCGGTGCGGCGTTCGGCATCGGCGTGATCAAGCGTAAAGCCGGCGGCAATTCGGACGTCGTGATCGGGCTGTTTTGGTCGCTCGGTATGGCATTGGGCATCCTCTTTATTGCGCTCACCCCCGGTTATCCGCCGGATCTGAGTTCCTATCTGTTCGGCAGCATTTTATCCGTAACGAGAGCCGAACTCTGGCTGACCATCGGCCTCACCGTGATTGTGGTGCTGGTCATCGCTGCTTTCTTTGAGCACTGGAAAGCCTACCTGTTCGATGAGGAATTCGCCGCGATCATCGGTATCAAAACAACTTTTTTGGAATATCTGCTGCTGGTTTTAGTTGCGATGACGGTGGTCGTGCTGATCCGCTTGGTCGGCATTATCTTAGTGCTTGCGCTTCTGACCGCTCCGGCGGCCATGGCCATGATTCTGACCGCCAATTTCAAACGGCGTATGGTTTATTCGGTTTTGCTGGGGCTGGTCTTCTGCCTTGCGGGATTATGGCTGTCTTATACGTTCAATTTTTCATCGGGCGCTATGATCGTGATACTCTCGGTTGTCAGCTGTCTGGTCGCCTACGGGCTGCGGACACTGATTAAGCCGAAGAAAAAGGGCGCCGCTTAAAGGAGAAGCCATGGATGAACATCTGAAAGCGTTGCTTCAAAAAAGCGGATTGAAAAACACCAAACACCGAACGGCCATCCTTGAACTGCTGGAACAAAATGACCAGCCGGTGACCGCAGAACAGCTGTATGCCGAGATGCGTTCCAAAAACATCCCGGTCAACCTCTCAACGGTCTATCGGACATTGGACATCCTATGCGAAAAGGAGCTTATCACAAAGCTGACCATTGAAGGCGGCGCAAAGGCACTGTTTGAATTCAACAACAATCTGCATCGCCACCATCTGATTTGCCTGGGATGTAAAAAAATCCTGACCATCGAGAATTGCCCGCTCGGTGATTACGAACAAAAACTCGCCGGAAAAACCCATTTTTCCATCACCGGACACAAACTCGATCTCTACGGTTTTTGTCCCGACTGCCGACGAAAAAACGAGTTTTAACACCGCTATATAACCACCCGCTTTTGCATTGATTTCAAAAGCGGGTCTTTTTCCATACCGCGGAAAGCGTGATGAAAAAGATGAAAAATGCGGGAGATAATAGTTGACATTTTGAGCATTTGAAGTATTATATATGTATATTAGTGTTACTTTTTCGTATTTTGTTACCTTAAAAGTTTCCCTTTTCCAAAACACTTAAGGAGCCCAAAATGCCCAACAGAAAAAAAGTGAATATTTCCCGTGAGGTCTGCAATCAATGGATGAATGATTTAAACGAGATAACAGACTCTTGCATCGGCAATATCGGGAATAAATTCAAAAATTTTGATATTGATATTTTTAATAAAGAACCGAAAATTCTCTATAATATATATCCCCATATGACCCCCGAAACGCTTGAGATCTTTCACATTATGAGAATAAAACAAACCTGGCTGCTGCGACACTCCGTCAATGTAGCCATTCTCTCTTTTATCATCACCCGATGTCTCAGCTTAGAAGAACACAAAATACAAAATATCATCACCGGTGCACTTCTGCATGACGTCGGAAAAATGGTGATCCCCGGGCATATCCTGCAAAAGCCCGCAGCTTTAGATCAAGAAGAAATGGCTTTGATATACCGACACTCTCTGTCGGGCTATCATATGATTTTCGACAGCGACATTTCCCCCGAAAGCAAGTTCATCGTTCTGCAGCATCATGAGCGCCTTGACGGCAGCGGTTATCCCGAGGGATTAAAGGGAGATGACATTTCTGAAGGTGCAAAAATCGTCATGGTCGCCGATTCTCTGGATGCGATGACCTCTTACCGGCCTTACAAGACTGCGCAGAGCATGCCCAAAGCGCTCGAAAGCATCCGAAAAGACGGCGACAAATACGATCAAACCATCATCGCGGCTTTAAGGCAGCTGTTACCGTAATCCAAATTGTATAATTTGATCGATTTATGCGGAATTCCAATATAAAAGGCAGATTCATTAAATGAATCTGCCTTTTTATTCATGCAATTATTTTTACACCGTATAAGTCGAGGCCGCCGTATCGCCGCCGTGACCCGTCCAATTGGTGTGATAAAATTCCCCGCGCGGCTTGTCGACCCGCTCGTAGGTGTGTGCGCCGAAATAGTCGCGCTGCGCCTGTAAAAGGTTCGCCGGAAGCCGCTCGCAACGATAGCCGTCGTAATAGCTGAGCGCCGCTGCCATAGCCGGAATCGGAATACCCGCCGCAATCGCCGCGCCGCAGACCCTGCGCCAGCCCGCCTGTGCTTTCTCGACCGCCGCTTTAAAGTAATCGTCGAGCAGCAGATTGTCGAGATTGGGGTTCTTTTCGAACGCCTCTTTGATCTTTCCCAAAAACACGCTGCGGATGATACAGCCGCCGCGCCACATCAGCGCGATGCCGCCGTAGTTGAGGTTCCAGCCGTAAGTCGCCGCCGCCGCACGCATTAACGAATACCCCTGCGCATAAGAGACGATCTTGGAGGCAAACAGCGCTTCTTTTAAATCGGCGATAAACTGTTTGCGGTCGCTGTTGATCTTTTTATCCGGGCCGGTCAGCACTTTCGAAGCCGCGACACGTTCTTCTTTGACCGCTGACAAACAGCGCGCGAAGACCGCTTCGGAGATCAGCGTCAGCGCAATGCCCTCGTCGAGCGCCGCAATCGCTGTCCACTTTCCGGTGCCTTTTTGTCCGGCGGTATCGAGGATTTTATCCACAGTCACTTCGCCGTTATCGCGGTAGCCGAAGATGTCGCGGGTGATCTCAATCAGATAGCTGTCGAGTTCGCCTTTATTGTATTCGGAAAAGACTTCGTGCAGTTCGTCTGCCGTCAGTCCGAAGCCGTCTTTCAAGAGTTGGTAGGTCTCGCAGATCAACTGCATATCGCCGTATTCGATGCCGTTATGCACCATCTTGACAAAATGCCCCGCGCCGTTTTCTCCGACCCAGTCGCAGCAGGGTTCGCCGTCGGTGTGGGCGCAGATGCTCTGGAAAATCGGCTTAACCGACGACCACGCCGCTTTGGAGCCGCCGGGCATCATGCTCGGGCCTTTTAATGCGCCCTCTTCGCCGCCCGAGACGCCGGTGCCGATATACAGCAGCCCCTTGCTCTCGACATAGGCGGTTCTGCGGGAGGTGTCGGGAAAGTGGGAGTTGCCGCCGTCGATGATAATGTCGCCCGGCGACAGCAGCGGGATCAATTTCTCGATCATATCGTCGACCGCCTGCCCGGCCTTGATCATCATCATTACCTTGCGCGGAGCGGCGAGATTATCAATCAATTCCTGCAGAGAATAGGTGCCGATGATGTTTTTGCCCTTGGCTCTGCCCTCGACAAAATGGGTCACCTTTTCGGCGGTGCGGTTATAGACCGCCACCGTGAAACCCTTGCTCTCCATGTTCATCACGAGGTTTTCGCCCATGACCGCCAGTCCGATGAGTCCGATATCCGCTTTTTTCATAATTTTATTGTCCTTTCTCTTGCTTAGGAATGTTGATATGCGTTTAATATAACACGCAGAGTAATAAAAATCGCAGCGTTCCCCCCTGTAGGGCGGGACGACCCGGCCCGCCGAGCGGACCGCAGTCCGTGCGGGCTATTCGCCTGCGAAAAGAGTTCGCCACAATAGATATTGGATTTTATCTTTTTACTCTGGCATTGCCCTGCCAGATCGACCAAACCTGCTCTTCGTCCGCCGGCAACGCATAATCGGTCATCAAGGACACGGCCAAAGCGCCGCAAGCCCATCCGAAATGCAAAGCATCCGCCGGGGTTTTGCCCGTTAAAATGCCGTATAACAACCCGCCGACAAATCCGTCGCCGCCGCCGATGCGGTCGAGCACGCCGATTTCACGCGGGGCGACCGTCTCCCAGACGCCGTCGCACAGCATCGTCGCGCCCCACAGATGGGCATTGGCGCTGACGACCTCGCGCAATGTCGTAGCGAACACCGAGGCATTCGGGTAGACCTTGCGAATCTCGTCAATCATGCCTTTAAAGCTATCGAGTTTTCCGGCAAGTCCCTGTCCGCCGGCTTCCGGACCCTTAATATCTAAACAAAGCTGGAAGTCCTCTTCGTTGCCGACGAGGATGTCCGAAATCGAGGCGATCTCGGAAAACGCCTCATGCAGTTCCTTTTCGCGGCCCTTCCAAAACGATGCGCGGTGGTTGAGGTCAAATGAGATCAGGGTGCCGTATTTTTTTGCGGTACGCGCCAATTCGAGGCAGCAGCCGATGGTCTGTTCCGACAGCGCCGCAACCAGTCCCGACAGATGCAGAATCTGAACGCCCTCGTCCCCAAAAATGCGGTCGAGGTCAAAATCGTCGGCAGAAAGCGTCCGACCGACTTCTCCCGCACGGTCGTTGTGAACACGAGGCCCGCGCATGCCGTAACCGGTATCGGCGATGTTGAACTGATGGCGGTAGCCCCACGGCCCGCCCTGCGCAACCTCTCTGCCCTCGTAATCGACGCCGCGACGGCGCAGATCGCTCTTGATGAACGCGGCGATCGGGCTGTCCTTGACAAACGCGGTCAGCACCTTGGTCGGCAGGCCCAATCCCGCCGAAATGCTTAACACGTTGCTCTCTGCGCTGGTCGCCTGCATCTCGTACATGGTCGCGGTATGCACCGGTCCGTGATTGACCGGCGTGATGCGCACGCCCATGCTGGTCGCCGTCATCAGTGCGTATTTGCAGTTTTGTCTCAGTTTCATTTCTTTGACCTCGCTTTTTTGATATTTTCAAGTACGCTGTACGGAATATTCAAATTCCCAAGCCCGACACCGATCGAGATATGCGGTTTCATCGCCGCGTGAAAATCGGTGCCGCCGGAGATCAGCAGTCCCAACCGCTTTGCCATGGTTTGATATTTATCCTGCAGTTCGGGCGTGTATTCGGTGTAATACCCCTCAATCCCGGCCAGTCCGGCTTCTTTGAGTTCAATCACGAACTGTTCCAGCACGTCATCCGGCTTGCGGGTCAGGTGCAGATGTGCCAAAAACGCCATGCCGCCGATCTCATTGATCAATCCCACAGCCTGTGCTGCGGTCAGATATTGCGTATCGTCATAAGCGGGTTTCCCGTTTGCAAGCAGCGTATCGAACGCCAGCTTGACCGAGGGCATGTACCCTTTATCGACCAGCAACCGCGCAAAATGCGCCCTGCATACCAGTGCGCCTCCGGCGACCTGTTTGGCCTCCTCCATGCTCACGTCATAACCGAGCGCCCGCAGCTTTTCGCAGTTGCGCTGACTGCGGATCGAACGTGTCTCCTTGATTTTCACGAGCGCCTCTTTAAGCGCGGGATGATCGATATCAATAAAATAACCCAGAATGTGCGTCTCGGTATCGCTCTGCGCCGAGAGTTCAATTCCCGGCACAACTTCAATCCCGATTTCGGCGCCGCGTGTCATCGCCTCTTTGACGCCGTCGGCAGTATCGTGGTCGGTCAGTGATATTGCCTCCAGACCGCTCTTTTTCGCGTGGTCGATCAATTCAATCGGCGACATCGAGCCGTCGGAACGGGTGCTGTGCGTGTGTAAGTCAATCATTTTGCGAGATGTTCCCCTTACTTATTTCAAACCCCAAAGGCCGAGTGCCGGGTTGGAGACATAAAAAATCTCTTCGCCGTCTACCATGTTCCAGCCGTCCTTTAAAACAGCGGGGTTATATTTTTGAATGAGTTCGTCATAATCGCCGTACCGGAAATTGATTGATTCAACCAATTTCTTGCCGAGTTTCGGCGCGGCATAGGTGATATTGAACCTGCCGTCCGAAGAGCCGTGAATCAAGTGCGCCGCCACCGAGAGGTTTTCGCGCAGGTCGGCGTGTTCCTTGACCAGTTTCAACACATTTTCGCGCCCGACATAGCCGTATTTTTTGATCAGCAGGTCGTTTTCGGGGTCCTCGCCGCATTTGTCGACGCCAGGCGCCAATACGATCAATTCGCCGCCGTCCGCCATTGCCATGCGGGTACGGTAAATCGCCTTATTTCCGAGCCAGGTGCTTCTGAACTCCCGCCCGTCCAAAAAGACGACCGCTTTTTTGATCGGCTTATCGAGTTGGTTGATATTATAGGTCTGGCTTGCGCCGACCGCTTTTTCGAAGTTGGAGCGTTCCCGCCCGATATAAAGCCCGCGGATTTTGACCTCGTCTCCGGAATTGGTGGTGACAGTGAGGACATATAAAATCGGCAGATTCTTTAAAAAGTGTTCCTCGGCATAGTCGAAGACCTTGCGCACGGGTGAAAAATCTTTGCCCATCACCCGCTCCATTCCGTAAAATGCGCCGAGCATGTGGGAGGAGTTGATCATCGAAGCGCCGCCGCAGCCCACGAAAATATTCTTGGAGTAATTGGCCATGCCCACGACCTCGTGCGGCACAACCTGCCCGATTGAAATAATTAGATCATAGTCGCCGCTGACGATGCGTTTATTGACTTCGACGTCAATCTTATCAGTCACCAACCCGTCCGAGACCTCGGACACGAATTCGCCCGGTACTTCGCCGATTTTCACCACGTCTTTGCGCCAGTTGTGCACAAGCAGGTCTTCATGCCGGACACGGCCCTCGAAAAAAGTATCGCATTCCTCTTTGGTCATCGGGACATGGGTGCCGAGTGTCGGCATCACGTCGATTTTCGCCTTATCTTTCAGCAAATCATAATAGATCGCCGTCAGTTTTCCCGCACCGGAATACATACGGGTAAAATCGGGCGGCAGAATCAAGACACGCGAAAGCCGCCTGCCCTTCAGTGATTCGGCAAGCGCATTTTCGAGCTGCTGCTGCGACAGCCCCTCGGTTTGTTCGTAAATCATGACACACCTCCGCCGGGAAATTCCGACGGAAAAAATTATACCATCTTTACCCCGCCATTACAACAGGGTTTTCAGCACAACCATAAGTACTGTGCCCGGCAGACCCAGCAAAACGCCCGTTCCGATCGTCCATACATTCCACCCGAGCGACAGGCCGGTATACGGCGCGGTGAAGTTCAACAGCGCCAGTGCCCCGACACCCAAGACCGCCGAAAAGAAAAAGCTTTTCAATTTCGCCATTTGACTTCTCTCCCTATGTGAAAATTTTCTCCGGGGGTAATTGCCCCTGCTGTTGCCCCATTTTCAGCCGTTTTTGCCGCTTCGGACACGACCTTTCCGGTTCCTGCATTTTCGGTTTCAGCGTCTATGATGCGCGCCTCCCTGATCAGATGATTTCTTTTTGCCTCCAGACATTTAATCAAAAAAATCTCGGATTCCACAAGATCGGGTTCGCAAAGCTGCTCAAAACGGTTATAGGCGCTGCGCAGCGCCAATTCGACTTCCCGAAGCTGTTCGTATATTCTCCTGTTGTCCATCTGCCTCACACCCCTGCAATCATTTATATTGCAAGTATTGGCAATTCATTCATAAAGTAATCAAAGCGCGGTGTAAAACGCCGTGCCGACGGAACAATCAAATTGCGCGGCAATTCCGGAAACAAGGCGTTCGTATTGCCCGCCAGTCTGGATTGCTGCGGGGCTGAAGCCCCTCGCAATGACGGTTGAACACGATCACTTCCCCGCCGCATGGCGTCGCTTGCATCACTTTAGGGGGTTGCCCAATTTAAAGGCGGGATGGTCGTATAGGGGCGCACACACAGGTGCGCCCCTACGAAATATAATTTCCCGCCGCGGCGGTACCTTACCTCTTCACTCTTCACTTAAAACAGCTCCGCCCTCCGGTCGGATTCGAACCGGAGGGCGGAGTTTTAGCTTATTCGTTTTTAATTGTAACTGAACTCAAGCATATATTTCTCTGCGTTTTTGGCGATAACACCTTCAAGGGCCGCGCTGACGGCAAGCAGTACCGCCGACACGATCAGCAGATAGACACTCACCGCCATAATCTGCGCCAGCGCCAGTGCATAGACGAGTGCCAGCACCCCCAGCATCGCCATCCCGCCGAGTGTCACAATCATCACGGCGCCGCTCTGCTTGACGACAAGGGTTTCGTTAGTCCAATCGAAACGCGGCAGCTTAATATTGCAAAACAGGCCGAGAAAAGCGATGAAGGTCTGAGCTGCCAGCGGAAAGGCAAACACGGCGGCAATTTCGAGTCCCGTCATCGGCAGAAAAATCGCAGCCACAGCCGAACAGAGAAACGACGGGATCAGGCCAATCACAAGATTCGGGGTCAGCTTCGCGGCAAAGATATCTTTGGCCGCCATCGGCAGCGATTTTAGCAGATTGATGTTCTTGCCCTCAAGCGAAATCGCACTCGCGGCGGGTGCAATGGTCAAATTGCAGAAACCGATGACCAAGCAGACGATGGCGCAGACCGCGCCTTCCATTGGGATCTCGGCGGACATCATTGAGACATAATCCGCGCCTTTGACGGCAATAAACACCGCCGCCGCAATCAGCATGATCGCGCCGAACCCGGCGTTCAGAAAATAGATCGGCAATGTGAAAAACCGCTTGATCTCTTTCGCCGTCAGCGCCTTACGCGCAGACTGCGCTTTCAGTTCCTTTTTGACGTACTTGATTTTAGCCGCACTCTTTCTTGCGGTTGCAATCTTGAAAAAGTTCGCCGACAGCAAAAGATAGGCGATTACGAACGGTATGATGCAGAAAGCCGCCAGCAGCAGGAAGTTAACGACGTTTCCGTCGGCACAGGCGGTACCCAGCCAATAAATCGGCGGGAAGCCGTTTTGCCACGAGTTGGCCAAGCTGCTGCTGTTGGTGATCACGCCGGAAAGGTAGGCATTGAGATTCATGTAAACAGCCATGAATCCGAGGAAAAAGAGTAGCATGAATACCGTGCTGACGATGTTTTTACGGGCGACCTTGGAGTTGATCAATGCGATCACCCAGCCGCAGAAAGACGTCAGGGCGGTGATAAACGGCGCAAAAACAAGATAGGTCAGCGCATAAAAAATCCAGCCCGCAGTCGACGTGGAAGCATACATCGCATAGACCACACCTGCGGGAATGAAAATCATTGCGCTGTAGATGTATTCAAGGATGACCAGCGTCAGCAGCCGGGAGCCGAGGATATAGGACGGCGGAATCGGCATGGCCAGCAGCATATCGTTGTCAGTGGATTCAAACAGCAGTTTCTCGGTCATAAAAATACTCCCGATAAAACCGAAAGCAAATCCCATGAGCCCGACCATCGCGAAATAAAGCCATGCAAACCCGATCTGCGGCAAGGACTGCGCCATCGGAGCGAACATGGATCCAAACGAGAACAGCAGCATGCCCACGACATAGACCGCAAGCGCAACTATCAGAACTTTTCTCGTTTTTGTAGGTTGTTTTCCCCGGTTCAGCCGCCCGAACATGATCGAAAACAGCATGGACAGGCGGGTGGAGAGCAGTGTTTTAAACATCAATATTGCCTCCCTCTCGTAGCTTTAGGGACGTTTGATCCTTTTTACTCAAGTTAAAAGGATCAAACTCCGGAGTTTGAAAATTTATTTTTCAAACTTCTCCTCCGCCAGCTCCAGGAAGACATCTTCCAATGAGCTGTTGCCGCGTACTTCGGCGGTCTTTCCGGTCATAATCAGACGCCCGTTTTTGATGATCGAGATATTGTCACAGAGTTTTTCGGCGACTTCGAGGACATGGGTCGAAAAGAAAATCGCCCCGCCGTTGTCGCAAATATCGCGCATCAGCCCTTTGACCGTATGTGCAGCCACCGGATCAAGGCCGACAAACGGCTCATCCATCAGCATCAATTTGGGTTTGTGCAACAACGCGGCGATGATGGCGAGTTTCTGCTTCATGCCGTGGGAATAGGCGCTGATGGGCTGCGCCAGATCGGAAGTCAGTTCAAACAGATCGGCATACCGCGCAATCGACTCCTCGCGTTCCTTTTTGGAGACGCCGAACACGTCGGAGATGAAATTGAGGTACTTGATCGCCGGCATGAATTCATATAGATCGGGATTGTCGGGGATGTACGCAATCTTTTTTTTGCACTCGAGCGGTTTTTCGGCGACGGAGATGCCGTCGACAAAAATTTGACCGCCATCGAATCCCAAAATGCCGCAGCACGCCTTGATTGTCGTGGTTTTTCCGGCGCCGTTGTGGCCGATAAAACCATGGATTTCTCCGGGATAGATGTGCAGCGACAGGTTGTCGACCGCCTTTTTATCTCCATAGGTTTTCGTCAGGTTTCTGATGTCAAGCATTGCACAATTGTCCTTTCCCTTACTTTTTATCTGCCTCGTCTTCATAGGCATACGGCCTGTCGATATCGACGACGGCATTGAGATTTTGATCGACGGATTTCACCAGTGCTGTAATTTTTTCGCGTGCTTCTTTCATGCTGATGTTCAATTCAAACGGGATCACCGCGTCGAAAATCACATTGGTGTGCGTCGGCCCGCGCACAATTCTGAAGTCGTGCGTCGTGATGCCGTCGCCGAGGGTTTTCAGCTTTTCTTCGATCTGTTCCTTAAGCCGGTTGACATTCTCGTTGTCGCAGCTGATCGGATCCATGTGAATCACCGCCAGACAGCCGAGTTCGTTTCGAAGGTCGTGTTCAATGTTGTCGACGACGTCGTGCAAGGTCACCATATCGCCGTTCTCAGGAACTTCGGCATGCAGCGAGACCATGCATCTGCCGGGACCGTAGTCATGTACAATCAAATCGTGAACACCGGTGACCTGCTCGTGTGACAATACCAAATCGATGATATGTTTGACCAATTCCCGGGTAGGCGGCTCACCGAGCAGCGGGCTGATCGTCTCTTTTCCTGCGCGCACACCGGAATACAGGATGAATCCGGAGACCAGCAAACCGCCGATGGCGTCGAGGTTTACACCCGCAAATTTAGTAATCAGGGTCGCAATCAGCACCACCGCAGTGGCCACGCAGTCCGACAGCGAATCGATCATCGCGGCGAACAGAGCCGGTGAATGGATCATTTTGGAGTAGCGGCGGTTATAAAAGGCCATATACAACTTGATGAGAATCGAAGCAGCCAGAATTCCGATGGCAAGCAGGGAAAACTCCGGCGTCTCGGGCGTAATCAGCTTTTTGACCGAACTGACCAGCAGTTCGAAACCCATGACCACGATGACCATCGAGACGATCAATCCGGAGATATACTCGAACCGCCCGTGCCCGAATGGGTGCTGCAGATCGGGTTTTTGCCCCGCCAGCCGGAATCCCAGCAGCGTCACACCCGAAGAACCCGCGTCGGAGAGATTGTTGAACGCGTCGGACGTAATTGCGATTGAACCTGACATAGTGCCTGCGATAAATTTCCCGGCGAACAGCAGAATGTTGAAAAAGATGCCCGCCGCACCGCAAAGTACCCCGTAGGTGCGGCGTACCCGCTCCGACGAGGCGTCTTCGCTGTCTTTGATAAAAATTTTCGCAAGCAGTTTGATCATTTGATTACAAAATTCACAAGTTTGCCGGGTACGCAGATCTCCTTGATAATTTGTTTGCCTTCAAGCAGTGCGGCCACCTTTTCATTGGCCTTGGCGGCAGCCAGCATTGCGGCGTTGTCGCTGTCGGCCGGAATCTGTAAATCAGCCCGCAGTTTGCCGTTGATCTGAACGACCACGGTGATCGTATCTGCGACACACTTAGCCGGATCGAATACCGGCCACGGCGCGTTGACTGCCATGCCCTCAAATCCGAACATCTCCCACATCTCGCAGCAGATGTGCGGTGCAAACGGACACAGCATCGAAAGGAAGAATTTTAATTCTTCTTTTGTAATTGAGCCCTTTTCGTAAATCGTATTGGACAGTGTCATCATCGCGGCAATCGCGGTGTTGAACTTCAAATTCTCCGTGTCTTCGGTGACTTTTTTCAGGCAGTTATGGAAGTCAAATTCCATTTCCGGACGCATACTGCCGTCAATCAAAATGTCTTGGAAACCCCAGACCCGATCAATGAAGCGCTTGCAGCCGCGCACGCCCTGATTGGACCAGACGGCATCCTTCTCGAAGTCACCGATGAACATGATATACAGCCGCAGCACATCGGTGCCGTAGTCTTTGATATAGTCGTCGGGATTGACGACGTTGCCGCGCGACTTGGACATCTTTTCGCCGTTCTCGGCCAAAATCATTGCATGCGCCGTACGTTTGAGATACGGTTCTTTGCAGGGCGAGACGCCGATGTCGTATAAGAATTTTGCCCAGAAACGTGAATACAGCAGGTGCAGTGTGACATGCTCCATGCCGCCGTTATACCAGTTGACCGGCATCCAGTATTTGAGCGCTTCATACGAGGCCGGTGCGGTGTCGCAATGCGGGTCGCAGTAGCGCATAAAGTACCACGAGGACCCTGCCCAGTTGGGCATGACATCGGTCTCACGCTTACCGGGACCGCCGCAGTTCGGACAGGTCGTATTGACCCAATCGTCCACTTTGGACAGCGGCGACTCGCCATTGTCGGTCGGCTCATAGGCCTCGACGTCGGGCAGCGTCACGGGCAGCTGATCCTCGGGAACCGGCACCCAGCCGCATTTTTCGCAGTAGACCATCGGCACGGGTTCGCCCCAGTACCGCTGGCGCGAAAACACCCAGTCGCGCAGTTTATAATTGATTGTCTTTTTGCCGATCCCCTTTTGCTCGAGCCATTCGGTGATTTTTTTCTTGGCGTCGGCCACTTTGAGGCCGTTGATCAAACCGGAATTGATTAATATCCCGTCATCAACGTCGGTATAAGCGGCATTCTGAACGTCGCCGCCCGCCACGACCTCGACGATCGGCAGATTGAACTTCTTGGCGAAATCCCAGTCGCGCTCATCGTGCGCCGGAACCGCCATGATCGCACCGGTCCCGTAGCCCGCAAGCACATAGTCCGAGATGAAAATCGGGATCTTTTCGCCGTTGACCGGATTGATGGCTTCGACGCCGTCCAGCCGCACACCGGTCTTGTCCTTGACCAGTTCGGTGCGTTCGAAATCGGACTTTTTGCCCGCTTCTTCCTGATAAGCGGTCACATCGGCAGTGTTTTTTAAGATGTTCTTCCACTTGTCGATTAATGTGTGTTCGGGCGACATCACCATGTATGTAGCCCCGAACAGCGTATCCGGACGCGTGGTAAAGACCGTGACGGTATCGCCCTCGGTGGTCTCGAAATTCACCTCCGCACCCTCGGAACGCCCGATCCAGTTGATCTCCTGGGTCTTGACCCGCTCGACAAAATCGAGGTCGGCCAAATCGTCGATCAAACGCTGAGCGTAAGCGGTAATTTTGAGCATCCACTGGCTCTTGACCTTGCGCACGACGTCGCCGCCGCAGCGTTCGCAGACGCCGCCGACGACTTCTTCGTTGGCCAACACGATTTTGCACTTGGTGCACCAGTTGACCGGAATTTCTTTTTTATAGGCCAACCCGTGCTTGTACAGCTGCAAAAAGATCCACTGCGTCCATTTATAATAGGACGGGTCGGTAGTGTCGACCTCGCGGTCCCAGTCGAACGACATGCCCAGTGCTTTGATCTGCTTACGGAACCGGTCGATATTGCGTTTGGTGACCTTAGCGGGGTGAATTTTGTTTTTGATGGCGTAGTTTTCGGTCGGGAGGCCAAAAGCGTCCCAACCGATCGGGAACAGGACGTTATAGCCCTGCATCCGGCGTTTTCTCGCAACGATGTCCATCGCGGTATAGGGTCTCGGGTGGCCGATATGCAAGCCCTCTCCCGAGGGGTACGGAAATTCGACCAACACGTAATAGGGCGGCTTTTCCCCGCCCTGAACCGCATGATAAGGTTTTGTGATCTCCCAGTTATCCTGCCACTTCTTTTCAGTGGCGGTAAAGTCGTAGCGTTCAGCCATGACAATGAACAATCCCTTCTGATTTATGATATCTATGTCACTGATTCAAAATCTGCTCCGCGCTGTATTTCGGCGCGTCGCCCCAGATGCCGATCAGGTTATAAAAGTCGCGTGCCGTGGAGTAAAACACATGGATGATGATGTCGCCGTAATCGAGCAGAATCCAGTTGGAGGAGGTGTCGCGTTCGATATGTTTCGGCTCGTGTCCGGCCTTGGAAAACGCCTCGTCGATTTCATTCGTCAGCGCCTTGACCTGCGTAAAACTCGAACCGGACGCGATGATGAAGTAATCAGCCAGCGTGGACAGCTGTGTGACGTTGAGCACTTCAATGTCCTTTGCTTTTTTGTCGTCGAGTGTCTTGACCGCGAGTTTCACCAGTTCCATTGTCGTCATTTTCTTGACCGTCCTTTCAATGCAAGTTTCGGTTCCAGCCGGCTTTCATAGTCGAATGCCAACCGGAATCGGATTCCAGCCGGAATTCGATTTGGTATGAGATCTGATTCCGGAGGAAAAAGAGTATATATTCAGCTTATGATATTGGCTGCTCATACTTTCCCTCCGATCTTAATCAATCAAGTCCGCAAAATTATTCTTCTCGCTCTGATAGGTCTCGCCGTAATTGAGTCCGGAAACCACCGTCGCGCCGATGTCCGCAAGTGTCAGCTGCTCGTCTTCTCCGTAAAATTCGGTGTTCAGCAGCGATAAAAGGGCTTTTCGATTGACCGCGTAACAAGCCAATCCCTCGACACTGTCGAACTCTACACCGGGCAGTGTATAGCCATTGACGTTTTCCAATGAAACTTCGCGTAAAAACCGAGCAAGTTCCACAAGCTGCCCTGCTGTTAAATCGCTCTCAACCTCGGAGATCACTTCGCCGGTCATCAATGCGGTCAGCTCCGCTGCCGAAAGCTCTTTGGCCCGCTTCATCGCTGCGGCCAAAAACCGCTTTTGGGCCTCTACCCTGCCCAGATCGCCTTGAAAATACCCGCTGCGAAATCGCACAAAGAGTTCCGCCGTGGTTCCGTCGAGTACATGCTCGCCCGCCGTCAGCACCACTGATTTGCTGTGCGTGTCATAAAGCGCCTTGGGCAGATAGATCGGGATGCCGCCGATGGCGTCAACCGCATTTCGAAATCCCTCGAAGGTCAGTTTGAGATAACCGTCCGGCTCGACGCCGAGTTGGGTTTTCAGAACCCAGGCCAGATTGCGGATATCGTGGTTCTGTGTGTAGGGGTATTTGGCGTGGGCATAGACGGCATTGATCTTTCCGGTCGGAATATCACCGCCCACATAGGTGTCGCGCGGGATTGACAGCAGTTTGACCGTCCCGTTTTCGAGATCGCAGAATGCCACAATCAACGTATCTGTGAGACCGTTTTCGTCCTCACCGATGATGAGATACTTCTTTACATCGGGCGTTTTTACCTCGGACGGCACGCTCTCCGCTTTACTGCTGACCGGCGTGGATTCGCTCTCCGGTGCCACGGTCTGCCCGACCGAAAACGGCTTGGAGCTGCACAGCACCGCCGACGTCACCGCGATAATGGCCGCCATGATGGCCAACGCGGCCAGCACGACTTTGATTCTCGTATTTGAAATTGTCACCGACAAATTCCCTCCCCGTCTGTTTTCACAGACAAAATCCGAATAAATCGGACCCCGAAAACTCGGGATAAGAGTTATTTTCTGCCGGTCAGCGCCCAATATTCGGCGCTGTTGCCATTATATCACATTCGCCCCCCGTAATCAATCCATGCCGGCATGATGCCGGTTTCAAACGCGTCCTAAAACCTGCGTTTCTTAAACTTGATAGCGCGCGCTTCCCCACTCGGTGTTTCTCTGTAGGGAGCGACGCCCCCGTCGCTCCGACGGCGAGACACCGGTTTCAAACGCGTCATAGAATCTACAACCCGTAACCCTAATAACTCGGGCTTCCGACCCTTATGTTACCGTAGGGGCGGCCCCATGTGGCCGCCCGCAAAAATTCCCCTCCTTAGCGGGGTTTCCGCAGGCCGGGGTGGCATGAAAAATGAAGACTACCCTTGAAACGCCGTTTTTAACGTCTGTAAACTCGCGTTTAATTTCTCAAAATCCACTGTGCCGTCCTGACGCAATCCGGGTGACTCCATCGTGACCGCGCCGCTGTATCCGGTCGTCTTCAGCTGATTTGCCAGACGGGCAATATCGACTTCGCCTTCACCGGGATGCAGGATCTTTCGGATCGCCTCATACTCTTTGAATCCGCCCGAAAAATCGGCGAAATGGACGTGAGCGATATGCCCGTCTGTCCAATACGGCAGTGCATACGACGCGTCGAATTCCTTGTGAAACGCGCACATGCGCGCATCAAATGTAAACCGCACATCGGGATAACGAGCAATCAATTCTTTCCAAACTTCCAGCGGATCGCCCGCAGCGCAGACGATATTCTCGACCGCCAGCGTCACGCCATGCTGATCGGCGATTTTTTTGCATTCTCCGAACAACTCGATATTCCGGCTGATGTATCGGTCCGAATTCGGCGCACCCCACAGGTGCAGTACCGCAATTTGAATACCCAGTTTTTCGGCTAATGCACAGTTTTCTTCTAACCGCCGCAGTGCGTCCGCACGCTTTTCCGGGTCTTCTTCGGACAAGTCGCTGCCGATACCCTTTTCGGTATGCATGCTGCCGAAAAACAATCCGCTGGCTTTCAACGCGTGAGCCAGTTCATCAAATTCGCCGTACCAGTTGGAAAAGACCATCAGTTCAAAGCCGTCGGCTTCTATATGGGACGCCAATTCAGGTAAAATCCGCCACTCACGGCCGTTATAACGGCCCAAAAACGTGCCGGTGGAACAATAGACGGGGATGCTCAATGTTGATTACCTTCCTTGTATGAAAAACAGGCAGAGCAACCGCCCTGCCCGCTTAAAGAATCGGGGTTGGGGAATTATTCGTTGAAAAACTCTTCGTCTTCCTTATCTTCTTCGTCCTCGTCATCGTCGCCGCAGCAATCGCAGTCGTCGCAATCGCAGCCGCAGACGTCGAATTCGAGCGGTTCGCCGCAGTTGGGGCAGTCGATTTTGCCCGTCATGATGGTGTCTTCGTCCAAATAGACCTCGTCGCCGCATTTCGGGCAGGTCACTTTGTATAGGTCGTTGTCGGCCTCTTCCTCGTCTTCGTCCTCATAGACAAAGCCCTCGAGATCATCCAGATCCTCATCGATTACGCCGATGGCCTCGTCGAGTTCCTCGACGCTCTCCGACAAATCCTCGATGCCCTCGGATAGATCCTCAACCTCAAGCGCCATCTCGGCCAGCAAATCGCAGATCGCAGCATAGATTTTGCCCTCGTTGGTATCGGCTTTGATACCCATACCCTCGATCAGACCCTTGATATACGCAGCTTTTTCAGTCAGATTCATTTGAAACCTCCGTTAGTTTTACTATACTCTCGACATATATTCGCCCGTACGGGTGTCGACGCGAATGGTCTCGCCCTCGTTGACGAACAACGGCACCTTGATCGTGACGCCGGTCTCGAGTGTGGCGGGCTTGGTGGCGTTGTTGGCGGTATCGCCGCGCACACCGGGCTCACATTTGGTGATGAGCAGCTCGACGAATGTCGGCGGCTCGATGCCGAACACGTTGCCCTTATAGGACAAAACCGTGACGTCCATGTTCTCTTTGACAAAGTCGAAAGAATTGCCGACCACGGCTTTGCCGATCGGGACCTGTTCATAGGATTCTTTGTCCATCATGTAATACAGATCGTCATCGCTGTAGAGATATTGCATCTGCTTGCGCTCGACGAACGCGGTGGGGAATTTTTCGGTCGGGTTGAACGAACGCTCAACCACGCCGCCGGTGATAACATTGCGATATTTGGTGCGTACGAACGCGGCGCCCTTGCCGGGTTTGACATGTTGGAATTCGATCACCTGAAAGACGTTTCCGTCCATTTCAAAAGTGACGCCGTTTCTGAAGTCGCCTGCACTGATCATATATTGACCCTCCGAATTTCATTTTGTGCCACAGGCAAAAATTTTATGCCAAAGGCAAAAATATATACCTTTTGCCGTATGCAAAAATACACGCCCTTATTTTATACCAAAAATCCCCGTTTGACAAGCCCTCTCCACGGGATTTTTACGAATTGCAATTCATTAAACCTGTTTCCCGGATTATAAACCCGATAAAACTCCCTTCAGGCGATTGACCAAAGCAAAAGAAAGTGGTATTATAAGGAAAATGATCCATCAAGGAGAATCGTTATGCCAAAAACCTGTGCTTACTGTGGAACAGAACTTTTTGAAGATGACGTCTTCTGCCCCGAATGCGGAAAAGGCCAAAGCGACATTCCCGAAAATACAACTGCCGTGTCTATGCGAAAGGGTTCACTGATTCTGCCCAGAAACAGCAAGTGTTCCCTTTGGGCTGTGATCCTTTTACTGGTTGGAGCTGTCGGCCATTTATTGGAATACCTCCTTTACCTAATTAACAATCATACGATCAGTGAATTATTATGGGGAACAATGTCATTATTTCTTTTAGCTGCTGCTGTTGCGCTGCTTATTTCGCGTTTTACCGGTATGACAATTAAAATCCCGCTTTTCATTCTCTTTTCTTGGTCTGTTTCTAATTTGATATTTAATATGCAGCCCGCGATCCAACTTTTTAAAAGCATTTCTTCTCTCTTCCGCGCGGGTTTCTCTCCCTATCTTTTCGTTATTGATGGTGTTTTTCCTTTTATTTCAACCGTCATGATGCTGCTCTTTTCTTTCCGTCTGGTTAAAAGATCAACAACCGCAATTACAACAGGAATATTGATGTTCACTCTAATGGCGATTCAATTTTGTCAGAAAATATATTATATGGTTGGTTTTTATCCTTATGTCATTTCCGTTTCGAATCCCACTTTAGATGATTTATATCACCCGTTGACACTCCTTTTCGGTGTTATTTTTATTCTCGGTTGTGCGCCCGGTATGTTCCTTACTATCCTCTCCGCCAAGGAGAAGACGAGTTTACATAACGGACAGTAAATTATAAAAGGAGAAATAGATATGCCAGAGAATGAAAAACTTGTGCAAAATCTTTCGAAGAGCAATACCGCATTCGCCCCGAAACCGGGCTGCGCCGTCTTACCCAAATCCCGCCTCTCGCTATGGGCTGCCGTTCTCACGCTGATCGGCGCGCTCGGATTGTTGGGGTATCGGTTGGTTGACCCGATCAATTTCAGCTTCTCTTGGGAATATTTCACGTCATTTTCTCGCGGGCTTGAACTCCTCGAAGCCCTTGCGCTGCTGACCGTATCAATTTTGCTTTTCACAACGCGTGCTTCAGGGAGGAATTTAAAAACTCCGTCGCTGATCTGGGGCGTGGGCACGCTGTTTATGCTGCCCGCTGCCATTTACGGGTTTGTCCAAACACTGCGGCAATATGATTTACTGATGGCCTATTATATTCTGTTGATCTATGCAATACCGGTCGCAGCCGCAGTCTTTGCAATTCTTTATGCTTTCAACGCCCTTAAAAAGCGCCCCGTTTTAATCATCATCGGGGTGCTGCTCGGTGCGGTATTCATCGCGGGGACATATTCGCATATTATTGCGTTGTCGGCTTATACCAATTACCCCATTTCACCTTTTGATCCCCTTTATATCCGTTTCGGCTTCATCCTGCTATATTATCTGCTCTTTCCCACCGGTATGTTCCTCGCCTTTCTTGCCTCCAAACCTAAAGCAGCGGAGTAAATTGAATTTAAGCAAATCAATATATAAGGCGCGGCGGGCAAATGCCCGCCGCGTTTTTAGTCATTTCTGTAATTGTTAAGACGGGGATTTCGCCTTCAGAAAAGATGTAACATCGTTCATTGCGATTCAAAACGGGGGTCAGTGACCCCCGAACCCCCATTAAGGGGGTTAGAACGACCCTCTTAATAAGCCCCATATTTTTTATAGGGAAAAGATTTCGCGCTCTGCGGAGCACGACAAAGGGACCCCGTCCCTTTGAATCTTGCGCTCTTTTTGAAAAAAGAGCGGCAAAAATTTTATGCTTTGGTTTCCTTACTTAATCAAGCATTTTTTACCCATGCCGATCAAATCCTTGCGCCCCGCTTTTTCCAGCGCCTGCTTCACCAGCGGCCTGTTTTTCGGCTCCCTGTATTGAATCAACGCACGCTGCATCGCCTTTTCATGCGCGTCGGTCGGCACGAATACCGGCGACATATCCCGCGGGTCGATACCCGTGTAATACATGCAGGTCGAAACCGTCGACGGCGTCGGGTAAAAATCCTGCACCTGCATCGGATTCAATTTGTGGTCACGCAGATATTCCGCCAACGCGATGGCCTCTTTCAACCCGCTGCCCGGGTGCGACGACATCAGATACGGCACCACATACTGTTTTTTCCCTTCTTTTTCGGTACGCTTCTCAAACTCTTTACAGAACTTATCATACACTTTCGCGGGCGGCTTGCCCATGCGTTTTAAAACTGTATCACACACATGCTCCGGCGCGGCGCGCAACTGTCCGCTCACATGGTGCTTGACCAGTGCATCGAAAAATGCCGGATTCGGGTCGGCCAATAAATAATCATACCGTACGCCCGAGCGTACAAACACCTTTTTCACGCCCGGAAGCGCTCGCAGTTCGGTGAGCATCTTTAAATATCCGCTGTGGTCGGCTTTCAGATTCGGACAGGGCTGCGGGAACAGGCACTGCCGGTCTTTGCAAGCACCGCTTTTGAGTTGTTTGTCGCAGGCCGGGCGGAAAAAGTTTGCGGTCGGACCGCCCACATCGTGGATATATCCCTTGAATTCGGGGTCGGCGATCATCAGTTTTGCCTCCCGCACGACCGATTCGATGCTGCGGCTCTGCACAATCCGCCCCTGATGGAACGTGAGTGCGCAAAAACTGCACCCGCCGAAGCAGCCCCGGTTGACCGTCAAGCTGAACTTGACTTCAGTCAACGCCGGAATGCCGCCCGCAGATTCATACATCGGGTGATAGTTGCGTATATAGGGAAGTTCATACACCGCATCCAGTTCCGGCGTGGTCAGCGGAAACTGCGGCGGATTCTGTACCACATAGGTCCCGTTTCCGTAGGCCTCGACGAGCGGTTTGGCGGAAAACGGGTCGGTGTTTTCATATTGTAGCGCAAAGCTGCGGGCAAACGCCTGTTTATCGGTTTTGACTTTATCAAACGACGGCAGGGTGATATGCCCGCGCATCCCGGTCATGTCGTGGGTGCTGTAGACCGTACCACGGATATGCGTAAGATCGCCGCCGTTTTTGAGCGCGTCGGCAGCCTCGACAATGGCCTTTTCACCCATACCGTATACCAGTAAATCCGCCGCGCAGTCAAGCAAAACCGATCTGCGGACGCTGTCGGACCAGAAGTCGTAATGCGACATGCGGCGCAAGCTGGCCTCGATGCCGCCGATGATGATCGGGACGTCTTTATAGGTGTGCCGGATCAGGTTGCAGTAGACGGTCAGTGCACGGTCGGGACGCTTGCTGACGGTACCGCCGGGGGTGTAGGCGTCATGGTCGCGGCGGGTCTTGTTGACGGTATAGTGGTTGACCATGCTGTCCATATTGCCGCTCATGACCAAAAAGCCCAGCCGAGGTTTACCGAAGATGTCGATGCTCTTCGGATCGTTCCAGTCGGGTTGGGGAATGATACCGACGCGGTAACCGGCGTGTTCAAGCACGCGGCTGATGACGGCATGTCCGAAAGAGGAATGGTCGACGTAGGCATCGCCGATGACGAAGGCGAAGTCGACGTTGTCCCACCCGCGTTTTTTTAAGTCGTTTGCGCTGACCGGCAAAAAATCTGTCATTAAAAATGCCTTTCTAAACATGAAAGTTTTAATCAACTTTTTTCAAAAAGTTGCGAGGTTGAGGGGCAGAGCCTCTCATCGCACTCCGCAGAGCGCGAAAAACTAATACTTCAAATAACGGGGGGATTAGTAAGGGGGCCGTAACAGCCCCCTTACTGGGGGTTCGGGGGCAGTGCCCCCGTCTTGAACTTATCAAACAAAAAATTCATTCAGCTTTTTCTTTGCCGCCTTGATCTCCGTATCAAACGGAAGCATAACCAGCAAATACAAAGCCACGCCGATCCCGAACGGTATCAAAGAAAGTGTCCATTCCCTTTCGATCAACCCCGAAACCGTTGCGTATAACAAAAACGCCATGCCGATCCCGTAAAAAACGCAGGCATAAATCGCTATACGCGCTCGGATTTCGATATTGACCCCTTCACCATCGGCAGAAATTTTACCGTTTAAAACAGGAAGAGACGAATTACGATACTGAATACACCGCATCAGTTTAAATTTATCCTTCGAAAAACTGCCGCAAAACGGTTTCTCTCTGTCTTGCTTGAAAAATTTCCGTGGCTCTGCAATATTCGCTAAAATTGCATACACTTCATCGGCTGTTTTGGAAGTTTTAATTAGAAAATTTTCGTATGGAATTATATGCATGCAACTCCCCCTCAAGACGGGGAAATGTTCCCGTCTTGAATTGTAATCCAAATTATCAAACGGAATGGTCAAGACCATTCCCTACAGTGCCTATTTAAAAAACTGATCCCCGTAGCCGTATTTCTCTTCCACGAAATCAATGTCCTTATCACCGCGGCCCGAGAGGTTGACGAGAATCGAACCCGTTCCGTGTTCTTTGGCATACTTCATCGCATAGGCCAGCGCGTGCGAACTCTCGACGGCAGGGATAATACCCTCCAGACGGCAGAGGTTGAAAAACGCCTCCATCGCTTCGTCATCCGTGACAGAGACATAGTTGACCCGTCCGCAGTCGTGCAGATAGGCATGTTCCGGCCCGACCGACGGATAGTCCAATCCGCTCGCAATTGAGTAAACCGGCTGCGGATCGCCTTTTTCATCCTGCAATAAATAGCTCTCAAAGCCGTGCAGAACACCCTTTTTGCCCAGCGTGATCGACGCGGCGTTATCGCCGACAGCCAGCCCGCGACCCATGGGTTCAACCCCGTAGATCTCAACCGGCTCGGGTAAAAACGCTGTGAACAAGCCCATCGCGTTGGAACCGCCGCCCACACACGCGGTGATGGCATCGGGCAGCATGCCCGTCATCTCCTGAAATTGTTCCTTAGCTTCGATTCCGACCACCATCTGGAAGTCGCGCACCATCTTGGGGAACGGATGCGGTCCGACCACCGATCCGATGCAATAAATCGCATCGTTATATTCTTTCAAATAGGCTTCGAACGCGGCGTCGACGGCTTCTTTCAGGGTTTTCAAACCATGCGAAACCGGCACCACGCGCGCACCGAGCATCTTCATGCGGGTGACGTTGGGGGCTTGCTTCTTAATATCAACCTCGCCCATATAGATATCGCATTCAAGGCCGAAATAGGCCGCCGCTGTGGCAAGTGCGACGCCGTGCTGACCCGCACCGGTCTCGGCGATAATCTTTTTCTTACCCATATATTTGGCCAAAAGACCCTCACCCATGCAGTGATTGAGCTTATGTGCGCCGGTATGGTTCAAATCTTCACGCTTCAGGTAAATCTGGCAGTGCCCGAATTTCCGCGATAACCGCTCACAATGATAAACCGGGGTCGGGCGGCCTTGAAATTCGCGGCGAATGCGGCGAAGTTCGTTGATAAACTGCGCGCTGCGGCAGATGGTCTCATAAGCGTCGTCAATTTCCTTAAATGCGGGGATAAGCTCCGGCGGCAGATATTGTCCGCCGTATTCGCCGAATCGCCCGTCCTTGTCGGGGAAATTTTTCAGGTAGTTGTCAAAATCGCGGTAATTCATGTTCGATTTCCTTTCTTTTTATGCTTTAAAAGTTTTCGTCGACCTTTTTCAAAAGGACGTGGGGTTAAGGGGCAACGCCCCTTACCGCACTCCGCAGAGCGCGAAATACTTTTAATTAAAAACCTGAGGGGATTGTCAAAGGGGCAGGAATGCACCCTTGACGGGGGTTCGGGGGACAGTGTCCCCCGTCTTGAACTTTAATTAACAGGGGTTTGGCCATACGGCAAAGGTGGAACAGGGGGCTCCCAGCCCCCGAGGCCTGCTGGCCTCTCCCCCCTATTAAGGGGGTTAGCAACAGACCCCCTTAATAATCCCCCCTGTCGTTTTATAGGGAAGGGATTTCGCATTCTTCGGAATGCGCCGAGGACTCAAAAAAAGGTGGGCGAAAACTTTGAAGATTTTCGCCGAAATTCACACGCTGAACAGGACATCCCCGTAACTCGGGAACGGCCAAAATTCGCGGTCGGTCAACGTCTCGGCCTCGTCGGCTGCGGAACGCAGTGTAGTCATCGCCGGAATAATCCGGTCGCGACTGTATTCGGCGCGCTTCTTCAAGTCACCGTTCGGTGCATCCGCAATCGCATTTTCAAGCTCCTCCGTTGCTTTATAAATTTGATTGGCCAACTTCGACAGCTTATTGCAAAGTGCAACGCAGCAGTCCTCCCCTGCCAAAATCCCGATCTCCTTCTTTGCCGCTGCGGTCTCGGAGAGCTTGCGCGTGTAAGCGTTGACGGCGGGCAGAATATCCCGCTTTGCCAGTTCGAGCATCGTCTGTGCCTCGATCCCCAGCACTTTGCAGTACGAGTCCAGCATGATCTCACAGCGGGAATGCAGCTCACTTTCGGTGAAAATTTTATGCCGCGCAAAGAGATCAATGTTTTTTTGATCGTCAAGACGGGGAATCGCATCGGCTGCCGTACGCAAGTTCAGCAATCCGCGCTTCTCGGCTTCGACAACCCATTCGGCGGCATAGCTGTTGCCGTTAAAGATGATTCTTTTGTGTTCTCTGACGGCCTGATTCAACAACTTGTCGATTTCCGCTTCAAAATCGCCCGCCTTTTCCAACCGGTCGGCATATCCGGCCAACACGTCGGCGACGATGGTATTTAAAAACGTGTTGGGATCTGCAATTGATTGGGGTGCGCCCGGCATACGGAATTCAAATTTATTTCCGGTGAAAGCCAACGGCGAAGTACGGTTTCGATCGGTGGTGTCCTTTTTGAGATTGGGCAGCACATTGACACCCGTATCCATATCACCGGGTCTGCATTTATCATAGATTCCGCCGCACTCTATCGCCTCGAGAATACCCGTCAGCTCATCGCCCAAAAACATTGAAACGATGGCCGGAGGGGCCTCATTTGCACCTAAGCGATGGTCGTTTCCGGCGCTTGCAACCGAGATGCGCAGCAAGTCCTGATGCTTGTCGACCGCCTCAACCACGGCGCATAAAAACAGCAGAAACCGCTTGTTGTCCTGCGGCTTCTTGCCCGGGTCAAGCAGATTGATGCCGGTGCCGGTCATCAACGACCAGTTGTCGTGCTTGCCGCTGCCGTTGATGCCGTCGAACGGTTTTTCCTGCAGAAGGCAGGCCATTCCGTGCCTATCCGCCACTTTTTTCATCAATTCCATCGTCAGCTGGTTGTGGTCGGTGGCATTGTTGGCGCCGCAAAAAACCGGCGCAAGCTCGTGCTGTGCGGGTGCGACTTCGTTATGTTCGGTCTTGGCGTAGATGCCAAGCTTCCAAAGCTCGAGGTTGAGCTCCTGCATAAAAGCCATCACCCGAGGCTTGATTACCCCGAAATAGTGGTCTTCCAGTTCCTGACCCTTAGGCGATTTCGCGCCGAACAGCGTGCGTCCCGTCAAGACGAGATCCCGGCGTTTACGCCAGACCTCTTTATCGATCAGAAAATATTCCTGTTCCGGTCCGACCGTGACGTTGACGCGTTTGACATCGTCCATTCCGAACAATTTTAAAATTCGCAGCGATTGTCTGCTGAGTGCTTCCATAGAACGCAGCAGCGGCGTCTTTTTATCGAGCACCTGACCGCCATAGGAATAAAATGCGGTCGGAATGCACAATGAATCATCTTTTATAAAAGCATAAGAAGTCGGATCCCAGGCGGTATATCCGCGGGCCTCAAAAGTGGCGCGCAGGCCGCCCGACGGAAAACTCGAGGCATCCGGTTCGCCCTTGATCAGCTCTTTGCCGGAAAACTCCATCAGCACTTTACCGTCTTTGCGCGGTGAGATAAAGCTGTCGTGTTTCTCGGCGGTGATGCCGGTCATCGGCTGGAACCAGTGCGTAAAATGGGTCGCGCCTTTTTCGAGTGCCCAGTCCTTCATCGCGGCGGCGACCGCGTTTGCGACGGTGATATCAAGTTCGCGCCCGTCCTGAATCGTCCGCTGCAGCGAGTCGTAAATATCTTTGGGAAGCCGTTCACGCATGACATCCTCGCCGAAGACCATGCTGCCGAACAGCTCCGGAACCCCACCACTCGAATAATCCGGTTTCATAGTAAGATCACACCCGCTTTCTCACACGTATCCATTGTTTTCTTATCCCACAGCGAAACTTGTACCTCGCCGATGTGCGCTTTCTCCAGCAGCAGCATGCACAAGCGTGACTGGCCGATGCCGCCGCCCATCGTCAACGGCAGCTTATTCTCGAGTAAAAGTTTGTGAAAATAAAGGTTTTTACGGTCGGTTGCGCCGGCTTCTTCAAGCTGCTTTTCGAGCATTTTTTTATCCACCCGAATACCCATCGAAGAAATTTCGAACGCACAGCCCAGCAGATCGTTATAAAACACGATATCACCGTTCAAAGTCCAGTCGTCATAATCGGGCGCCCGCCCGTCATGGCGCTGACCGGACTTCATTTTACCGCCGATCTGCATGATAAAGGCTGTCCGATGGGCTTTCAAATATTCGTTCTCACGCTGTTTCGGCGTCAGATTCGGGTATAAATCCTCCAGTTCCTGGGTCGTCACAAAACTGACCCGGCGGCACAAATTCACTGTGATCTGCGGAAACAATGCCTTTAACTCGTCGAGGGTATCACAGATTGCGCCGACTTCCTTTTCGACGATCTGCTTTAAAAATTCCGCCGTGCGGTGTTTTTTATCGATCACAAGTTCCCAGTCCCACTGGTCGGTATAGACCGAATGCAGGTTATCCAGTTCCTCATCGCGGCGAATGGCGTTCATATCTGTTACAAGACCTTCGAGCATTCCGAAGCCGTAACGCCACAGTGCCAGCCGTTTCCATTTTGCAAGCGAGTGTACCACAACGCCTGTCAAATCGCCGTCTCTGATGTCGAAACTCACGGCGCGTTCCACGCCGTTCAAGTCATCATTGATACCGGATTTCTGATCGACAAACAGCGGCGCCGACACGCGCTTTAAGTTGAGCGAAGAACACAGCTTGTCCTCAAACGCCCTTTTGACAAAACTGATGGCGCGTTGGGTGTCATACAGCGACAGCGCCGATTTGTAACCCTCGGGTATGGTTGTGATGCTCATATTAATTACTCCTTCTAATGCAGGGGCGCGCATTGCGCGTCCGTGGTTGCTTTTATTTTTCGTATTCGCATATTTCGCGTCCGTTGCAACGGGTTTTTTCCATCATCTGTTTCAGCTGCCTGAACGCCCTCCATTCATCCTGTCTTAATAAGGCGGTCTTTATTTTTTGTACATTTTCCTCCGTCGTGTTGGTTGAAGTGCTGATTACAACGTCATAAAACCCGTGTTTGTGCATTTGAGCCAACTGACGGTCGATTTGGTTTAACCGTTCCGGCGTTTTATATCCCCGTTTCTTAGCGCGCTTGAACAACTCGTCCCGGTCACAATCGACCCGCACAAACATAACGGGATATTCGAATAATGCATCAACGCAATCATAAAACCAATCGCCGCCGTCGCATAAAATATGGTCAACAATGACGTTAAGCCCTTTTTGTGAAAAATCACGGATCAGCATATGCATCACGGGCACCGCCCTGTTCATGATCTGAGGGTCTTGAAACTTTTGTCTGTTTGCCGTGAACGGACATATAACATCATTAAGGGTATCTAACGCTACGTAATAGTACGGCTCGTCAAAGGCCGCTTGGAGCGCTCTTGACAGCGTGCTTTTCCCCGCGCTTGTCACACCGTTCAATATCACGATGTTCCCATTTTTCAAAATCTCTCACCTCCGGTCATAAATCACTTTAATTGCTTCCTCATGACAAGTCCTTGTTTCGTTTCAAAAAACACGGTGAATCCGGATTTTTCGTACATCTCGGTATAACCATTGAAATCAGAGGATTGATCGCCGTGTTCTTTGTATGGATATGCCTCAACAAAATCAAAACCCTCTTGAGCCGCGTCTTCACACACCCGCTCCAATAGCCGCGTGGCAATGCCTTTTCTTTTCATCGGAGGCGCAATCATAAAACAGTATATAGATTTCACCTTTATTCCCGAACTCGATTCTTCCACAGGTATGTCGCTCATAAAACGCCGCCAGGAATAACACCTCAGGCAATCCGCTTTCGTATTGGCGTTGCACCACCCCACGATTTCATCGCCGCAATAGGCGAGATAACCCTGTATGTGACCGCCTTTGACACAATGTATGGCGTAATTTCGCCTTTTTTCCCGCGAAGAGAGGTTTTTACTTTCGTAACCGCCGCTGCTGCTGTCCTCATTACACCAGCACACGCAATAACATTTGTGTTCATCTACGTTGTCCTCATGCGGCGTCGCATCAAAAAAGCGTACATAATCTTCCGCAAGATCCGGTGTCAGCTTTCGTATTGAAATATCCATTCCATTGCTCCTATAAATTTACAGTGGCTTTTTTAAATAATAAAGCGCTGCGGAACTTCCGCAGCGCCTGACCGCAGCGTCCGTTTATGCGTGCCCGCCGATTGAGGTCGATTTTTCAGGCCAAAGGTTTTCCGCAGCCGCTGCAGAATTTTGCGCCCGCAGGAACCGGTGCGCCGCAGTGGATGCAGAATTGCGGCTTCGGAGCATCGGCGGGAGCCGGAGCGGGTTCGCCGAGTTTCTTTCCGCACTGGCGGCAGAAATTATAACCCTCGGGATTGACAAAACCACAGGCTTTGCAGGTGGACTTTTCAAGTGCCGCCTTTTTCTCCTCCTCGGCTTTCGCCAGGTCGGCCTGCAGGGTCTCCAGTTCGGCTTTCAAGGTGCCGATTGCGGTTTTTGCCTCGCTGTATTTGGTATAATCGTCGCCGAACCGTTCGGGATTCTCCTCCTCGACCGCCTTTGTCCCGATATCGGCCAAAGCTGCATACTGCTTTTTCAGCAGTTCGGGGAGCTGTGCATTCTTTTCTGCAATCTGCTTTTGGATGGCCTCAACTGTGATCGTCATGTTTTCTCCTCCTTAAAAAATCCGCCCGATGAAAAACGGGTTGTGCAGGAAAGTTTATGCCGCCGTCTGTCCGGCCATTCCGCGCGCACGTCAAAGCGGCGCCGGACGATTCGTCATGCGTTTTTATTTTATCATAATGAATTGCAAAATGTAAAGGGGTACGCTTGCAAAATGAGGTAGAATCATTTATAATGAAGAAGATGAAAATGTCCGCCGGTACGGGGGTGCAGGCCCTGCGCGGCAGACCGGCGTGAACCATGTCAGGCGGGGAACCGAGCAGCATTAAACGCCAGTGTCTGTGCGATGCGGTGTGCTTGCATCTCCATACGAGCGGACATATTCATTTAAACTCTATAGATGAATCCGAATCCGTCTGTTGTTAGCAGCGGCATTTTTAAATATATGCCGTAGGGGCGGCCCCATGTAGCCGCCCGCAAAGAATCGTATCCGGATATTAAACAAAGATTGATCCATGGAATCGAATGATCCATGGAATCGAAAAGGCTAGACAGAAGACTATATTCTTGTATTGAAAAGGACGGTTAACATGTACAAAGCGCTTTACCGTAAATACCGTCCGCAGACGTTTGACGACGTCATCGGGCAGCCCTATATCGTCCGCGCGTTGAAAAATCAGGTCGCAGCGGGCCAGACCGGGCATGCCTATCTGTTCACCGGTGTGCGCGGTACGGGCAAAACCACCTGCGCCCGTATTCTGGCCAAAGCCGTCAACTGCCAAACGCCCGTTAATGGTGAACCTTGCGGCAAATGCCCAAGCTGCCTGACCATCGCTGAGGGCTCGACTGCCGATATCTGCGAAGTAGATGCCGCCTCCAATAACGGCGTAGACTATATCCGCGAACTGCGCGATGAGGTGATTTTCGCCCCGGCGCAGGTCAAATACCGCGTCTACATCATCGACGAAGTGCATATGCTTTCGGGGGCGGCCTTTAACGCCTTGTTAAAAACCCTCGAGGAACCGCCGGAACACGTCAAATTTATTCTTGCGACAACCGAAGTACAAAAACTTCCGATGACGATCCTCTCCCGCTGCCAACGCTATGATTTTCGCCGCATCCCCGCATCAGAGATGGCCGATTTATTGATGAATATCGCCAAGCAGGAACAGATTCCGCTGGAACAGGACGCCGCATTATTGCTCGCTTCCTCCGCTGACGGCGCGATGCGCGATGCGATCTCAATGCTGGAGCTGTGCGCCGGAAGCGGCGAGACCATCACCGCCGAGATGGCGGCTAAGACACTCGGTGTGGCTTCGGGCGAACACATCGCGGAACTGGCCGAGGCGTTTTCGCAAAAAGATCTCGCAAAAGCGACTGCCTGTTTTGAACGCGTCTATGCAGACGGCATCGATCCCGAACGGCTGTGCGAAGAACTGCTTGAATTTTACCGGGAATTGTTATTGTCCAAAATCGGCGCTGCCGGACCTGAGGGCGTGCGCGGCGACGAGGCTCGCAAACTGGCTGCCAAGGTGAGTTATGATGAGATCAGCGGCTGCGTGGCTGCGATACAGGATTGTTTTGAGCGCATCGGGCGCAGTGTCGCCCCGCGGCTCGACGTCCAGCTCTTAATCGTCAAACTCTGCCGGGGCGCAGAACGCAAATCCGAACCTAAACCCGCCGAAGCGCCCATTGCCAAACCCACACCAGAACCGCAAAAGCCCGAATCAAGACCTGTTGAAAATCCCGAACCCGCCAAAACGGAAAAAGAGGAACCCAAAGACGACGGCGCAACCGAGCCCCTTGCCGAATGGCAGGACATTCTGACCAGAATCTCTTCCGATGAACCCGCTTTATACGGCATTTTGAACGGTTCAAGCGCTTACAAGTGCGGTGGGAAAATTTTAATTGACTCCCCCAACCAGTTTTTAAAAACGCTTTTAATGCGCGACAGCAATTTGGCCAAGCTGCGTGGTGCGGTCGACACGGTTTTCGGCCCCGACAACGAGTTTAAGAAAATCGGCATCTACTCGGCCTCGGACTGCGAAAAAAAGTCTGCCGACCCGCTCGACAAACTCATCGAGACGGCGCGTGAGAAGAATATCAAGACCAGCGTGAAAGAATAAACCATCCTTTAAAAGAAAGGACATCAAACCGATGAAAGCCAACATTCCCAAACAGGGCGGCGGCATGCCCTCCAACATGAACCAAATTCTCAAACAGGCCCAGCAGATGCAGGAACAAATGGCTGCTGCGCAGGAAGAACTCGCCCAACGCAACTACAGCGTCAGCGTCGGCGGCGGCGCGATCGAAATCACCATGGACGGAAAACATCAGGTCACCGCCCTGAAAATTTCTCCCGAGGTCGTCGATCCCGAGGACGTCGAGATGCTCTCCGATCTGCTCATCGGCGCGGTCAACGAATGCACCCGCAAGGTCGACGAGGACAGCGAAAATACCATGTCCGGGATCAGCGGCGGCATGAACATGCCCGGCATGCCGAATATCCCCGGTATGCCCCAACTTTAATGCGTTACGAGATCACGGCTCTTGAAGAGCTGACCGAGCAGTTTCGGAAACTGCCGGGCATCGGCGGTAAAAACGCACGCCGCATTGCTCTGCACATCCTCGGTTTGCCCAAAGACGACTCGAAAAAACTGGCCGACACGATTCTTACCTGCACCGAACGCATCCGTCGCTGTTCGGTCTGCCAAAACCTGAGCGACGAGGATGTCTGCCCGATCTGCAAGAGTGAAGACCGCGACCGTTCCACGATCTGCGTCGTGCAGTACCCGCAGGATATGCTGGCGGTCGAGCGCACCGGTGAATACAACGGGCTATATCACGTATTATATGGAGTACTCTCTCCGTCCTGTGACGTCAAGCCCTCCGATCTGACCATCAAGCAGCTCGTTCAGCGGCTTGGCGACGGCACGGTCAAGGAGATTATCTTAGCCACCGGCACGACCGCCGAAGGCGAGGTCACAGCGATCTATCTGTCGAACCTGTTAAAACCCATCGGCGTCAAAATCACCCGACTGGCCTATGGTATTCCGGTCGGCGGCGAACTCGAATACGCCGACGAGATGACCATGCTGCGCGCCATCGAAGGCCGCATCGAACTGGGCGGGTAGAACCCGCGGTCATTACGCGCGTTAAAATCTGCCGATTTTGTAACTTCGTAGCCGCGCTGCCAACCTCGGTGTTTCTCTGTAGGGGCGGATATCATCCGCCCGTCCAAAACTTAAAACACAACCAATCGTAAAGGTGTCATCCTGAGCGGAGCGCATTTATACGCGTAGCCGAAGGATCTCGCCACCCGCCGGTTTCCGGCAACGATTAAGGGAAAACATTATGCAACAAAAGACCAACCGCACCATTGCGGAAAACCGCAAGGCATATCACGACTATTTCGTCCTCGAAAAATACGAGGCCGGAATTTCGCTTGCCGGTACCGAGGTCAAGTCGGTGCGGGCGGGAAACGTCAACCTCAAAGACGCTTGGTGCGATGTTGATAAGGGCGTTTTACTTTTAAAAGGGGTTCACATCAGCCCATACGAACAGGGCAACATCTTCAATCAGGACCCGCGCCGCGACCGTCCGCTGCTGATGCACAAGAATGAGATCATGAAATTATTCGGGCGCATTAAGCAAGAGGGACTCACCCTGATTCCTTTATCACTTTATTTTAAAAACGGCCGGATCAAAGCCGAAATCGGGCTTTGCAAAGGCAAAAAACTGCACGATAAACGCGATACCGAGGCCAGAAAATCGGCCGACCGCGATATCGAAAGAGGCCTTAAGGAGCGTTATTAATGAAATTCGACACTTTAAATCTGCGGAGATTTTACCCGCAACTGTCCGCCGAAAGCGGTCATCCGATTCTGAAAGCTTATTGCCGAGACGTATCACGCGAAATCGATCCCGAGCGTAAATTCCCGGTGATGCTGATCTGCCCGGGCGGCGCCTATTCATTCGTCTCCGACCGTGAGGCCGAGCCGATCGCCCTAAATTACCTCGCTGCCGGTTTTAACGCCTTTGTGCTGACTTATTCGGTCGCGCCCGCACGTTATCCCTCCGCCTTACTTCAAGCGGCAGCGGCGGTGGATTTTATCCGTAAAAACGCCGTCAAATACCACGTAGACCCTGATAAAATCTCAATTTGCGGCTTTTCGGCGGGCGGCCATCTGGCAGGTTCCCTGGCTTGTTTCTGGAATGAAGCCTTTCTCGCCGAAACCTTAAATACTGCATCCGAGAATCTGAAACCGAACGCTGCGGTTTTAGGTTATCCGGTCATCACCGGCGGTGAAAAAGCCCATCGGGGCAGCTTTGACAACCTCTGCGGCGACGATGCGGCGCTGGTTAAAAAGATGTCGCTTGAAACCGCGGTAACGAAAGATACGCCCCCGATCTTTTTATGGCATACGGCTGACGACGGCGGTGTACCGGTTGAGAATTCTCTTTTAATGGCGTCGGCGCTGCGGGAAAAGCAAATTCCGTTTGAACTGCATATCTTCGCAGAAGGCAGCCATGGCCTTTCGACCTGCGGATATCAGAGTGCAGGTCCGAATTCGCCCCATATGATCAACCCCGAAGCGGCAAAATGGTTCGAACTTTCGATCGCATTCTTAAAAAAACAATTGGATTTGAAATTATAACTCGAATGTGATATGATTATACTGATATAAAAAGTTAGGAGGCATCAGCATGGACGACCCTAATCAAATCATCGGCACCAACAATTTTGTCGTACAGGTTCGTTACCGTCGCAACGGCACTTGGCAAGGCACGGTCTCCTGGATGAACGGCAACAAACAAAGCGACTTCCGCAGTGTTCTTGAGATGCTCAAACTGATGGAAGACACCATGAACAACGACGAGACCTATTTCGAGGAATCCCAAGACCTGTAAACACAAAATCAAAATGCAGCGAGCAAAACTGAAGTGACATTCCCGTGTTAAATCCGGTTATGTCACTTTCTGTTTATAAAGCCTTTAAAAAAACAAATGGTGATCTCAAACGATCGCATCGTTTTTGATCACCGAAAATAAAGGAGTGAAAAATGAGGAAAATATAAACAGAAAGGAAATTGGTACAAGCGATCGGTACTTATCGCCTGTTCCGTTGTATATAATACCCAAAAGATGTTATGAAATTGTGAGGAGTCATGTAGAATATTGTGGAAAAACTGAAACGCGTTTATATCGAAATCACAAATATCTGCAATTTGAACTGCAGCTTCTGCCCGCACTGTCCGCGTGAAAAACGTATGATGACTGTGCGGGAGTTTGAACATATCATTCAGCAGATTGTGCCGACCGGTGCGCAGGTCTATTTTCATGTCAAGGGCGAACCGCTGCTTCATCCTGCTCTCGACGACTTTCTGGCGCTTGCACATCAATACGGCATGCCGGTCAATTTGACTACCAACGGTACGCTGTTAAAGCAAAATCACACGCTTTTACTCAACACCCCTGCTCTGCGTCAGGTCAACATTTCGCTGCACTCGCAGGAAAACGGATATGACCCGGATTATCTCAAAGAAGCCGCACAGTTCGGGTTTGACGCAGCAAAACAAGGCCGCCCGATCATCTCCTATCGCCTATGGAACGGTGAAACCGGTAAAGGGATGGATCAAAATTCGCTGTCTGCACTAAATATGATTGCATCATATTTCGGGCAGCAAATCGATAATCCGAAAAGAGGACGTGAAGCGGCAAAATTCGCCCAAAACGTTTATGCGGCGTTTGAGGAACAGTTCGAGTGGCCGACGATGAGCGCACCAGAGATTGCCAAACGCGGGAAATGTCTCGGCGGAAAAGAGATGCTGGGGGTTTTATGTGACGGCACAGTGGTGCCCTGTTGTCTGGACGATGGCGGTGTAATCGCATTGGGAAACATTTTTAAAACCGACCTTGAAGAGATTATGGCTTCGTCGCGTTACAAAGCGTTGGTCGCGGGCTTTTGCGGCGGGAATATCTCGGAACCCCTGTGTCGTAGATGCCGTTATCGCACGCGATTTGATAAGTAGAAGTTTTGTTTTATTAACATAAAATTTTCGCCCGCCTTTTTTAAAAGGCGGTAGGTTCAAAGGGCAAAGCCCTTTGTCGCGCTCCGCAGAGCGCGAAACTTCTTTCCCATAAAAACAACGGGGCTTATTAAGGGCTTGAAATTTGAGCGCCGCCAGTGGCGGATACAGCGAAAATTTCAAGGCGCTGCAACAGGGAGTATCGCGAAGTGAATAACGAGCAAGACGACCATGTTGCAAGAGGGCGATGATACCTTTTTCGCCGTAACAGCCCCCTTAATGGGGGTTCGGGGGCTGGGAGCCCCCGTCTTGAATCGTTAAACCCTCATGGATATATAACTGAAAGTATTAGAGAACTTAAAGACATTACGTAGGGGCGATTCGCAATCGTCCGTATATCTTTCACATATCCAAAGGAAACTCATCTCCGTCTTTGCGAGGAAAAGCGTGGGGCAAAGCCCTACGCGCGACGAAGCAATCCAGAAATATAAGCATCCGATTACCTCATATCTGGATTGCCGCGCTTCGCTCGCAATGACGATTAAAATTTTATCATAAATGATTTGACTGCGACATTGCAAAACAAAAATCGGGGAGACATGTCTCTCCGGTTTCTTTGTGCAGTTCAGTTCAAGACGGGGAACACTGTTCCCCGAACCCCTGACAAGGGGGTTAGCAACAGACCCCCTTGTCAATCCCCCCTGTTTTTATAAGGGGAAAAAATTTCGTGTTCTGCGGAACACGATAAGGGGCGCCGCCCCTTAACCCCGCACCTTATGAAAAAAGTTGATTAAAACTCTTATGTTTTCTGCCGAAACTACTCCATCACGGCGTTGCGCATGGCCAGATAGTTTTCCAACGGCAAAAAGTCCGGTGTGCTGTTGCCAGTTCCCAGCGCATAACCCGTCGGCGCCGCTTCCAGCATCGCTTTGCAACGCTTGCTTATCTGCTCCGGTGTACTGCGTGTCAAAAAGTCCAAATCCATTCCGCCTAAAACGGCCAGCCGGTCGTGATACCGTTTGTAAAATTCCTCGACCGGAATGATCTTGTCTTCGTAACTGTGCCGCGCATCGACTTTGATGTCCTCAATTACGTCTTCGATGACTTCCAGCGGATTGCCGCAGGAATGCAGCCCGACCGGAATGTTATGTTTGTGCGCCACTTCGACAATCTTCTTGTGCCACGGGAACACATATTTGCGCATATCCGCCGGCGAGAGGAATGTCTGGGTATTGAATCCCCAATCGTCATTGTCCATAAACATGCCCACTGTGTCAAACGAAGCGCAGATATCGTAATATTTCACCAGCCGGCTGCCGATGTGATCCGCAATCTCCTTGAGCAGATCGGGGTCGTCATATAACATCATGCAGATGTTGTCATAGCCGATGATTGCGTTCATATTTTCAAGCACGCCGCAGGGCCCGCGCGCAATCAGCTTCATGCCGTCGGGCATCCAATCTTTTGCCTTGGCCAGCAGGCTGTAATCGCAGTCCTCCGGGTTCGGCCACTTATATTTTTCAAAACTCTCTCGGTCCTTAATGGTGCCGTCGCGCATCGAGACGCTCTCGGCATGTGCCCGTTCCATCGTGGGAAAAGAAAAATTGCCGCCCACGACACTGGTAAAATCATACCCGCCGACCGCGTAACCCTTGATCATTGTTTGCAGTTCTTTTGCCGGATCGTTGTGATTCAATTTTTCACCGGCGAAAAACTCCATCAGCCGTTCGCTGATAAACAACTCGAATAATACCGGTCGGTCCGGTTTTTCACGCCTCATCACTTTTTGCAGCTGGGAGAAATCGGGTTCGCGCGTTTTCATATCCTGCACCCTTTCACATTTAATCGGAACTATTACAACTGATTACCGGATTCACACAATGTGGAATTATAGCATATCGCGGGTTGCCTTTCAATATCCATTTTCGGTTTTTTCTCTTGTATGGCCCCGTTTTATGCGATATAATTAAAATTATCATTCGAGAGACCGGCACAACCTTCTGGCGCAAAGATTAACTTGATCATCTTGAAATGTCAAACCTCAAAATAAACTCTATGCAAAAGGGTTGAAAATTCGGCAGGGATGTGGTAGAATATGTCCTGCTTTGGGTGTTTAGCTCAGTTGGTAGAGCATCCGCGTCACATGCGGGAGGTCGAGGGTTCGAGTCCCCCAACGCCCACCATAAAAGAGAGACCCCTTTTGAAAGGGGTCTCTCTTTTATGGTAAGATTTTTTGCGGAGACTCGAACCAGTCCGTGGGAAGATTGTGCGACCACAAGAAGCAAAATCTGACCAAAAACAATCCGGGGGATTGTTTTTTAGGACTCCAAGCGAAGCGCGATAATGTCCCCCAACGCCCACCATAAAAGAGAGACCCCTTTTGAAAGGGGTCTCTCTTTTATGGTAAGATTTTTTGCGGAGACTCGAACCAGTCCGTGGGAAGATTGTGCGACCACAAGAAGCAAAATCTGACCAAAAACAATCCGGGGGATTGTTTTTTAGGACTCCAAGCGAAGCGCGATAATGTCCCCCAACGCCCACCAAACGAAAAGGCGTTCCGTTTATCGGAACGTTTTTTGTTTGGTGCCTTTCTCTTTTCATTCTTCTCTCTTCTATTTTCATTAAGCGCCTTTTCGAAGTGAAGAGATAAAAGTGAAAAGAGAAAAATTGCGGTGTTTTGATTTTGCGAAACAATGTTTTTATCTTTCGGGACTCGAACCGGGGTGTGGGAGGACGACGCGATCATCTGTTTATGATTATTTTATACTGCTGACATACTGACATTATTTTGATATAATAGAATCAAATAAGCGGGGGGAATTGGTATGAAAAAATTGTTTTTATCTTCTCTGTTTACGAATGTTGCGAATTTGTTTGTGACATATGCAAGCTGTGATTTGAAAGGAAAGCAAGTGACTTTCATACCAACGGCAGCAAAACACGAAAAGGTCGACTTTTTTGTCAAATCCGGCAAAAAAGCACTTGAGAAAGCGGGGCTTGTCGTCGACGAGTTGGATATTTCTACTGCGACTTCATCAGAGATCTCATGCAAGCTCCAAAAAACCGATTTTATTTATATTTCAGGGGGAAATACGTTTTTTCTGCTTCAAGAATTGAAAAGGAGCGGCGCGGATAAAATGATCCGTGAGCAGGTAGAATCGGGGAAATTTTATATCGGCGAATCAGCCGGAATCATTATTTTGTCGCCGAATATTGAATATGTGACTCAGATGGATAACCCCAAGGCCGCACTTAATTTGCTTACATTTGACGCATTAAATCTCATTCCGTTTTATCCTCTGCCGCACCGAAACAGTTTCCCTTTCAAGAAAACAGTTGAAAAAATTATTGCAAAGTATGAATCCGATCTTCCGTTAATACCTATCAGCAACTCTCAAGCCATATTCGTCGAAGACGACAGTGTGAAAATTGTATTTCAAAGGATTGGTTAAATCAAAATATAAAAAATTTGAAAAATCTATTGACCGCATCGGTCAACGGTGTTATACTGTTGTTGACCGATGCGGTCAATGGCTTGGTGAGAGGTGACTGGAAACAGATGAATACCGACAACTTTGAAAAATTATCCGAGGAAAAACAGCGTGCCGTCATCAACGCCGGGTATACCTGCTTCGGGCGGGACGGATACAAAAAAACCGCGATTTCCGAGATTGCAGAGAAGGCGGGAATTTCGAAAGCGTCGATCTTTCACTATTTCGGAACGAAAAAGGAGCTCTACCACTTTCTTTATGATTGCGCAAGCAAAGCGATTTTAGAGGCCATAACCGAGGGAACCGAGGATTTTTTCGAATGCATTACGCTTAATATGCAGGGCAGATTGCAGGTGATGGAGCAAAATCCGGGGCTTTATGATTTTCTGTTCTCGCTCGTCACCGAAGAAAACAGCGAGTTGATCGCGGAACTGGTAGCTGTCAATCAAGCCGAAGTCGAACGTAAAAAGGCGCTGTTGTTTTCGAAAGTGGATTGGGAACGTTTTAAACCCGAATACAGTCGAATTGTGATTATGAATCTGGTCCACTGGGTCACGGAGGGCTGTGTCCGTCGGTATGCAAATGAGGAAAAAATGAGCGGGGAGCAGATCGCCGCCGAAGAAGAGGTCTATTTGAACATTTTGAAAAGAGCACTATATAAGGAGGAATATCTGTGAGTGTAATCCGCATTGAACATCTCACTCGTGATTACGGCGGAGGGAAAGGCGTATTCGACCTGTCGTTCGAGGTGAAACAGGGAGAAGCCTTCGGGTTCCTCGGTCCGAACGGCGCAGGCAAAACCACCACCATCCGCCACTTGATGGGGTTTTTGAAACCACAGAGCGGAACCTGTACCATCGGCGGACTCGACTGTTGGAAATACAGCGACAAAATTCAAGGAAAGCTGGGTTATATCCCCGGTGAAATCAGCTTTTTCGATGATATGACCGGAACGGATTTTTTGAAATTCATTACGAAATACCGCAAAACCGACGCCGAAAACCGCACTAAGGTTCTCTTGGATCGATTTGAACTGGACCCGCGTGGTAAAATTAAGAAGATGAGCAAGGGCATGAAACAGAAAGTCGGCATCGTGGCCGCATTCATGCACGACCCCGATATATTGGTTCTCGATGAACCGACCAGCGGTCTGGATCCGCTGATGCAGAACCGCTTCATCGACCTTGTCGCCGAAGAAAAGGAACGCGGCAAAACCATTTTGATGTCAAGCCATATGTTTGAGGAAGTCGAGCGAACCTGCCACCATATCGCCATCATCCGGGACGGCAGACTCGCCGCAATTGACTCGGTGGATCAGCTCAAAGCCAAGCAGGTCCGCAAATATGTCGTCACCTTCGAAACCTCCAAGGCGGCTGCCGACTTTACCAAAGAACCGCTGCAGTCCCAGGTTCTGACTCATCACCGGGTCGCGGTGACCGTTCAGAACAACCTGCGCAAATTTATCGAAACGCTGAACCGTTATCCGGTCACAAATCTAGCCGCGCCGACGCAGGGCCTTGAGGAAATCTTTTTACAGTATTACGGGGAGGCGAAATAATGTTTAACGCGACATTATACAGGCGCGAGATTAAGGGCAGCTGGAAGCTGTTTGTGATTTTCGCCGCGGTGCTGACGATGTATATCGTTATGATCGTCGGGATGTATAACCCCGAATTGTCTGATATGCTCGACGAATTTGCCCAAGTGATGCCGGATCTGATGAACGCCGTTGGCATGAAAGGCGATACCTCGACGCTGCTCGGCTTTATGGCCACTTACCTCTACGGCATGCTGTTCTCGGTTTTTCCGATGGTGTTTTCCATCATCCGCGCAAACGCGCTGATCGCCAAATACGTCGACAGGGGCTCGATGGTCGCCCTGCTCGCGGCTCCTGTCAAGCGCAAAACCGTCGCGTTCACCCAGATGGCCGTGCTGGGAACCTGCATCGTCGCATTGGTTGCCTATATCACCGCCATGCAGCTCATTGCCGCACAAGCGCAGTTTCCGGGCGAGCTGGACATCGGCAAGCTCCTGTTGATGAATGCCGGGCTGCTTTGCCTTCAGCTGTTCATCGGCGGCATCTGCTTTTTCGCCTCGTGCCTGTTCTCCGACGCCAAATACAGCGTCGCGGTGGGTGCGGGGGTGCCCGTGCTGATGTATGTCATCCGGATGCTGGCCAACATGGGCGGCGACCTCGAAAAAGCCAAATATCTCACGTTTTTCACACTGTTCAACTCGGATAAAATCCTGGCGGGCGATCAATCCGCCGTTATCGAAATGCTGATTTTACTTGCCGGCGCGGTTGTCTTGTTTATTGCGGGAATCACCGTTTTCAGCAAAAAGGATCTTCATATTTAAGGCCTCGAAAGACCGCCCCGTCAAAAATCACTCTTGCTCTACCCCTTGACGGCCGCCGGGAAAAGCGATAAGCTATAATCGCAAACTGGCAGGAGGTTCCATATGGGCGCAAATTTTGTTACCGGATGATCGATGGCGGGCAGCGCCCGCTCACGACCGCGTCATAAAACATCCCACCCAAAACCCCATAGCGCGCGCTTCCTACTCTCCCGCTGACGTAATAGAAATAATTAAAAATATAAACACAGGGGGAAACTATGAGCAGCAAGTTTTATTATCGGATGATCGACGACGGCAGCTTTTGCCTCACCGGGTATGTCGGCAACGACGCCTCCGTCGTCATTCCCGAATGCGCGGGAAAGCTCACCGTAATTTTTGATGATATTTTCAAGCGCCACCCCGAGATCACCCATGTTGAAATGCCCGATACCGTCACCGATATCGGCGGTTTCGTCTTTGACGGGCTTTGGAGCTTGAAAGAACTGCGCCTCAGCAAATCACTTGTCAACCTCTGGCAGTATGCCTTCACTAGATGCGGGCTAGAGACCGTCGAGCTGCCCGAGGGCGTTAAAACGGTCAGTATGTTCGCCTTCAACGAATGCAAATATCTGAAATCGGTCTATCTGTCTGCGGGTACCGACCAAATTCTCGCCTGGGCCTTTAAAAACTGCACTTCCCTACGGGATGTCTATGTACATAGCAAAAGCATTGAAATCAACCCCAAGGCCTTTGAGGGCTGCCCGAACGTCAATGTGCATTATTTGAAATAGTACGCGTTTTTTTCTCAAAAACAAAAAAGGATAACCATCATGCAATACGGTTTCAGAAAATGCACCCAATCGGATTATGATTTTCTTTATTCGCTGAAGGAAAAGTGCTTTCGGTGGTATGTCGAAATTATTTACGGCTGGGAAGACGAATATCAAAAACGCGCACTGCAAAAAGAAATGAACAAACTCATAGATGATATGAACATCATACAAGTCGGCGGTAAAGATATCGGGCTGTTCACTTGCTATACCGATGAAAACGGCGATTGTTGTATCGGTCTGTTTGCGATCCTGCCCGAATATCAGAATCAGGGGATCGGATCCGCGATTTTAAAAGACAAGCTGGCAGAGAATAGAATCAACAACGTTCGAACTTACTTAAAAACTTATAAAGAAAACCCCGCCCGATTTTTATATCATCGACTCGGATTTACCATATACGGCGAAACCGAAACCCATTATCTTTTGGAAGTCAAATGACCCCTGAGCGTGAAAAACCCCCGGGGTTTTTCTTTGCTAAAAAATAATTTTTAATATTTTTTTATTTTCTCTATTGACATAGTGTGCGATACACTGTATAATTCAAATTACAACATCGTGTGTGAGGTGATGATTATGGAACGCGATGAAATCATATCCGGTTTTTTACTGGAACTGCGCCGGGGGACGCTGATCCTCTGCGTACTCGCCAAGCTCAGTGAACCGACCTACGGCTACAACCTGATCGCCGAACTGGCTGATACCGGCATTGCAATCGAAGCCAACACCCTCTACCCGCTCTTGCGGCGGCTGGAAAGCCAGGGGCTTTTGTTCAGCGTCTGGAATACCGACGGCGCCAAGCCCCGTAAATATTACAACACCACGGACTTCGGCAAAGACGTATTGGCTGAATTGAAAAGCCATTGGCAAGCCACTGTAACAGACCTGAATCGTATTTTGGGAAATTAGTTTCAATATCAGAAAGGATGAACTTGATATGCAAAATGATTTGATTGCACGTTATATCTATGCGGTCACGCGCTATCTGCCGGAAAAAGCGCGGAGCGATGTGGAAAAAGAACTCGACGGTCTAATCGCCGAAATGCTCGAAGCGCACTGCGGCGATAAAACCCCCGCTGAAGCCGACATCCGCGCTGTGCTGACCGAACTCGGCACACCCGAAGAACTCGCTGCCAAATACAGCGGAGACGAAAACAAAGCCCTGATCTCTGGGGCCTATCTGATGCTGTATCGGCGGATTTTGCGGTTGGTTCTGCCCATCGCAGCGGCAGGCATCGCCTTTGCCGGTCTGCTGGCCGCCTTTTTGGAATGGAACCCGGGATCTGTCACTTATCTGTTTGTCGGTGAGACCCTCGTCAAAATTCTCGGCGGCGCCTTGGCGGGCGCATTCCAGGCCTTCGGCGTCATCACCATCATCTTTGCCGTTTTGGAGCGCAAGAAAGCGGGGCTGAAAACGGACGATATGTTCACGAATTTGCTGCCCGTGCCCAAAGTAAACGCACAGATCAAACCCTATGAACCCGTTTTCGACATGATATGGGCGCTTTTCGCTGCGGTGGTTTTGATCGGATTCCCGCAGATTTTAGGCGCGTGGCTGCAAGACGTCGGCTGGGTTCCGGTATTTAACGCCGAAGTGCTGCGCGGATTTTGGTTTTTGATTCTGCTGTGGTCGGTCTTTGCTCTCATCAAAGGGGCGATTAAACTGGTGGACGGACAATACACCCCCCGGCTTGCAATCGTCACCGCCGTGGCAAACACCGTGACTTTGATTGCGTTCCCCATCGTATTCCTGAACCAAAACCTCATGAATCCCGACTTTATCGCAAACATCGGACAATTAATCTCTTTCGGAGATATTCATTTCATCTCATGGCCGCTTCAAAATCTCAACGTCCTGCTCGTATGCATTGTGTTCGTCGCATTGATTCTCGAAACATTGATTACCGCCGTAAGAACCATCAAACACGACTGATGACCCTGTATCGAAACACGCAATAAAAAAGCGGCGAAGGAAATTTCCTTCGCCGCTTCTCTCTGTGAAAAATTACTTTTTCAGTTTTTCGATTTCCTCTTCGACCTCGTCGGCGCCCTCGGCATAGAATTTCTCCTCGTCGGGTGCGAGTTCTTTCAGAAGCCGCAAAAATTCGCCCGCATGCACGCGCTCCTCGTTTGCGATATCCTCCAAAACCTCGATCGCCAATTTATCGTCTGTCGATTCGGCCAGCTGCATATACAACTGGATCGCTTCGTATTCCGCAGCCACCATAAAGCGGATGGCGCGGATCAGTTCCGGTTTTGTCAGTTTGCGGTCTTTTGCAAGTCCCGCAAACGGTTTTCCGAATTCAGGCATAGCAAACCCTCCGAACTTTTATTTTTTCTCTTTCTTGAAGCACATGAACCAGTCAAGGCAGTAGGTGTCGTCGCTCTTGCTCTCCATACGCTCCTTGGCGGTACCGCAGGAACCCGCGGTCGGGACGATGGTATCGTCGCCCGGACGCCAGTCGGCGGGGGTTGCCACGCCGTCTTTATCCGATTTTTGCAATGCCTGAATGACGCGTTTGATCTCGTCGAAGTTGCGACCTGTCGTCAGCGGGTAGTAGAGAATCAGGCGAATAATACCCTTCGGATCGATAACGAACACGGCTCTGACGGCCTGGGTATTGGACTGACCCGGTTGGATCATGCCGTACTTGTTGGCGACCTCCATACGGATGTCCTCGATCAGCGGGAAGGTGACCTCAAGATTCTTCATACCCTTCCATTCGAGTTCTTTGATCTTACGAAGCCACGCGATGTGGGCATACAGCGAGTCGACGGAAAGCCCGATCAGCTCGGTATTCATCGCCTTGAACTCGTCGATCATGCTGGTGAAGGTCATAAATTCGGTTGTACAGACCGGCGTAAAATCCGCCGGGTGGGAGAACAAGATGACCCACTTTCCCTTATAATCCTCGGGGAAATTGATTTTTCCCTGCGTCGTAACCGCTTGAAAAGCCGGCGCCTGATCGCCGATCAGCGGCATTTTGTATGTGTTGTTTTCTTCCATGACAAACCCTCCTTCGTTTTGGTTTGGTCTCATTTTACCACCTCCGGATGCCTCTCTCCGTGATGTTATCACCCTGAATGTGGAAATAGATTGACTTTATTATACCACAAACCTCTGCGGTTTGCAGCCCCTAACCAAGATTTATCATTGCTTTTACGATTTTTTATGATAAAATCAATTCAATGGGAATGAAGTGCTCCCGCGGGCAACCGAAACCGCCGAACGGCTGATGACTTCTGCAAAAAACCAACAGGGGGCTTTCGGCTCTTTTTGTGTAGAAAGAGGATTTTATGCGGGATTTGTTATTTGTGGGTATGGGCGGATTTTTCGGTGCGGTTCTGCGGTATCTGGCGGGATTTCTGCCGATCCGGTCCCAGAACGGATTCCCGGTCATCACGCTGCTTGTCAACATCGTCGGGGCGTTTCTAATCGGAATTGTCGCCGCGCTCTCGGCAAAAACAGGATTGAATCCAAAACTTGTACTATTTCTCAGAATCGGTCTCTGCGGCGGTTTTACAACTTTTTCGACTTTTTCGCACGAGACCGTTCAGCTGCTTCAATCGGGCAAAACGGGCATCGCCGCCGCCTATATTGCGGCAAGCGTCCTGTGCTGCATCGCCGCAATCTTTTTCGCCGAATGGATCATCGGCAAGCAGTACTCGTTTTAATCATCAAAGGAGAACATATGGATTTTGCTTCGAAAATTCTGCCGTTAAAATATCGCTCCGTGTTTTCGCTCGAAGGTTTTTATGTCTGGGGTGCATGTGTTCAAAAAGACCGCGACGGCCTGTATCATATGATCTTTTCAAAGTGGCCCAAGGAAAAAGGATTTAAAGGATGGGTAACCGATTCCTCATTCGGTTATGCCGTATCCAATGCCCCGGACGGCCCTTATCGCTATATGCACGATATCACGCTTTTGGGCAATCGCGCCGAAGTTCTGCACAATCCCACCATGATCAAACATGGGGGTAAATACTGGCTTTATTTTATGCAAAACAGCGGAACCCCCGAGGGTGAGCGCAAAGATGCCCTTTCAACAGAATGGGGCGATTCCCATTGGCAGACACACTGGTGGGCGCATCGAAACAACCAGCGCATCGGCGCCGCATGGGCGCTGCACCCGGCAGGCCCTTGGCATTCATCCGACAATCCGGTTATCAACGTGACGCCGGGTTCTTATGATGGGCTGATGGTCAGCAATCCGGCGGTGACCGCAGGAGGCGACGGAAACATTTATATGGTCTATAAAAGCGTAGCCGAAGGTGTCCCTCCGGTCGGCGGAGCCGTCGTCTGCGGAGCAGCATGGGCGCAAAATCCCGAAGGTCCTTTTCAAAAATTCAACGGGTCGATTATGGTCAATCCCGAAAATGCCTGGTCGGTTGAAGACCCCTTCATCTGGTATGAAGACGACCGCTTTTATGCCCTCGTGAAGGACTTTCACGGTTATTTCACCAAGACCGGAACCGTCAGCATCGCTTTATTTGAGTCAGTTGATGGGGTCGATTGGCAGCCTTCAAAGAATCCACTCGCGTATACGCTTGACGTGGTCTGGGAAGACGGCAAGACACAGCATGCGGATTTGCTTGACCGCCCGCAGCTGATATTTGAAAACGGCAAGCCGATCGCTTTGCTTTGTGCTTTTTCTTCTGATCCAGCCAGATCATCCACAGAAAACATTCAATTTCTGCTCCGAAACCCATAATAAACGAGAGACGGAATATAACTAAAAGGATCTGAGCGATTGAAAGAAAAACTGCGAAAACTGACTCCGGCGATGCTGTTCATCCTATTGTTCGGCATGGTCAGTTTGTTCTCCGACATGACGCACGAAGGCGCGGCCAGCATCAACGGGGCATATCTGACGCTGCTCGGCGCCTCGGCCGCCACGATCGGTTTTATCTCCGGTCTCGGCGAACTGGTGGGCTATTCCCTGCGTTATCTGTTCGGACGCCTGACCGACCGCTCGAAAAAATATTGGCCGATCACAATCATCGGATATATCATCGACGTGCTGGCGGTGCCGGCTCTTGCGCTGGTCGGTGAAAACGGTTGGATTCTCGCCTGCGTGTTCATCATCACCGAGCGGGCCGGAAAGGCCATCAAAAAACCGGCTAAAAACACCCTTTTGTCCTTCGCGGCCTCTCAGGAAGGCGCCGGTAAGAGTTTTGCCATTCATGAGATGTTGGATCAGATCGGCGCTTTTTTAGGGCCGGTGCTGCTGTATCTGATCATGCTGTTCAAAACGAGCGGCTCGACCTATCGGATTTATGCGTTTTGTTTTGCGGTTCTGGCTGTTCCGGCGGCGCTGACGATCATCATGCTGTTTGTGACGAAGCGCAAATTCCCCAATCCGGAACGCTTCGAGCCGGAACCCGAAAAAAGCGCGCCCTTTAAATTTGAAAAACGCTTCCTTTTTTATATCGCGGGCATCAGTTTATTTGCCTTCGGCTTCATTGATTATTCGCTGGTCCTCATGCATGTCTCGCGGGAATTCACCAATCTGACTTCCGGCCTGTCGGATACCTCCGCGCTGGTCAACAGCGGGACGCTGCCGCTGTTGTATGCCGGCGCCATGCTGGTGGACGCTTTCTCCGCCCTGATTTTCGGAATCATGTACGACAAAAAGGGCTATCGTGCGTTGATTTTATCCACCGCGATCTCCGCGCCTTTCGCATTTTTCATCTTCGCATTCAAATCCGTTCCGATGCTGCTTGCCGGTATCATCCTCTGGGGTATCGGCATGGGCGCGCAGGAGTCCGTTCTGAAAGCCGTCGTCTCTACGATAATCCCAAAGGACAGCCGCGCCACCGGTTACGGGATTTTTGAATTCGCTTTCGGCATCTTCTGGTTTATGGGAAGCTGGCTGCTGGGCGTTTTATATGATGTGAGCATTCCGGCAATGATCGCCGTCTCAATCGCTGCGCAGCTTGCAGCGATCCCGTTTTATTATCTCTCTTCGAAAAATTCTCAGAAAATTTAACCTGTGTAGGGCCGGCATCCTTGACGCGCCGTTTCAACCATTTTATTGGTCTTTTATGGTTCATCCCCTGATAAAAAACGAAAAATCTGCCGACATAGTCGACAGATTTTTCATGCGTGGTGCCGCCGGTCGGGCTCGAACCGACACGATGTTGCCATCAAGGGATTTTAAGTCCCTGGCGTCTACCAATTCCGCCACGGCGGCAAAGAATGCTTCGCATTCTCTTGAAATATTTCAGACGTTGCTGAAATATTTCTGTATTCTGTTAATTTAGGAGCGTTACGCTGCGGATCTATTAAATTTAGGAATCGCTGAAGCGATTCATTGGAAATATTTCAGACGCTGCTGAAAAGCTTCTTACTATTTTAAATTAATGAGTGTAATTCTTCGGATCTCTTGATCTGTTTTATCTTAAAATAGATGGTCGAGACTATTCCCTATGGGGAAAAACTTATTGCATCGGCTCGCCCTCGCCGATGAACTGGCCTGCGTTGGTGTAGGTACCGACGCTGACCACCGTTTTGTTGTTGACAATTGTTCCGGTTTCCAGGTTATTGAACACGCCGCCGTCGCTGGAGATTTTGAGAATCCCGTTATTGGTCACGGTCGCGGCGTTGTTGAACGTAGTATCGCGTTCCAGTCGCAATTCCCCGCCGTCATCGATCACAACCTCGCCGTTATTGACAATCGTGCTGTAACAAGGTGCCAGCATGCCGTCTGCCGCAATACGCATGGTGCCGTTGTTTTCAAAAGTCAACATGGCAAATTCAAATGTGCCGGTGATAACAAGCGTTCCGTTGTTAATAATGCCGTTGATGCTGTCTGTGCCGAAATAGACCGGCATGAAGTTATCTACCATCGTAACAGTTACACCTTGGTCAATCACCATCAAAAAGCCCTGTTTTTCAAACTCCTCGATGCTCGAAAGCCCGATGGTGATGTCAGCTTTAATGTTGACGCCGGTCGTATCACTGCTGCGTACCGCATTCATCAGGGTATCGGCGTCATAAACATCCACCATACCGGTCAGGACCACAGAAGAGGTCTGCGAGGATGTGGGCGTGGATTCCGCCGTACCGGAGCATGCCGCTAATGCCAAAACCAGAACCAATAATAACACGGGGACAAAACGCCTCATAATAACCCTCCCGTCAAACCAATCAAAGAATGGTTTACAGCTGCCATTTCGGCAGCGATTTATTATATCACGCAATTATAAAAAAAGCAAATTGACTTTTTACGAAAAACTGCTAAAATGAATATATCATAAATATATTCTGCCGAATATGGAAATTGAGGTTTTTATGGAAAACGAAGATAAACACCGGAAAGAAAAAATACACGGAGAGCTGCACAGCGGTATTTGGGAAATGTTAAGCGCTTTAAAAGCCTTTAACGAAAACATTTTGGAACCATACGCGCAAAAACAGGGGTTGACCTTTTTGCAGTCGCGGGTTCTGATGGGAATTAAACACGGTAAAATCACAACGGTCGGGGGTCTGGCTGAACATGCTTCGCTGTATCAGGGTAATGCTTCCACGCTGTGCAAGCGTCTGGAACAACAGGGATTTTTACGCCGCGAACGCAGTTCGGTTGATGAACGCGTCGTCAATTTAATCCTGACCGAAAAAGGACTCACTGCAGCCGAGAATATCATGAACCGCATGCAGTATATCGACTCTTTTATCGAACAAAACGCAAAGGACGATATTAAAACCATGCGCGATGGGGCAAAAGCCTTTTTAAAAATCGTCAGTTTAATTACAGAAAACGAACTTTAGGCGATCGTGAAGCCCACTCCTTTACGCTTGAATGATTTATGAGCGAACGCCATTCATCCGTAAAAGTCTATATTTTCAACAAAAGCGACACCAACGGAATCGTCAGTACCGAAAACACCGTGCTGATTGAGACGATTTTGCTGGCATAGACAGGTTCGCAGTCGAATTTTTCGGCGAACATGCTGGTGATCGTGGAACAGGGCGTCGAGGCGCAGATCAACACCACGGTCATTGCGGTGATATCGGCAAACCATCCGGTCAGACCGACCACACGCATAATGCCCCAGGCGATCGCCGGCAGTAAAAACAGACGAATCGCAAGCGTCTGCCACATCCATTTATCCTTGAACGCGGACTTGATTTTAACGTCGGCAAGCCGAATACCGATCAGCATCATCGCCATCGGTGCCACGGTTTCTTTCAGCGTGGTCAGACCGTCCACCACAAGCGTCGGCACATATTGATCGATCGGCAACAGGAAAAACAGCAGCCCGATGTAAATCGGCACGGTTGCGGGGTTAATGAAGACCTTTTTAGCGGATATGTATTTCTTGTCTCCGCTGTAAACCAATGCGCCCAATGACCACGCATAGATGTTAAACGCAATGATATAAACCGAAGCATAAATACCGGCTTCGTTTCCGAGTGCAGCCACAATAACCGGAATGCCCATATAACCGGCATTTGAAAATATCGCGCCGAAGCGGCTGACTTTAGCGATCTTCTCGGGCGCCTTTTTGAAAAACCGCATCATAATCAAATAAAAAAACGCGTGTACCACCATACTAAACCCGAAGACCCAAGCCGCCGTTTTCATGATGGAGGCGTCATAGGGACGAATGAACAGCACGATCAGCATCGCGGGCTGCGTTATGTATAAAATGGTGTTGGCAAAGCCCTTGGCAACGGTACCGTCGGCAAAACCCAGTTTTCGAAGCGCGAAACCGGGGATGATGAATAATATCATCAGCGCTACCGCTTTGAGCAGCGCAAGTGTGTCAACCATGAAAAATGTTCTCCCTTTCGGTTATCTGACCTGTTCGGTATAGGCGATGGCGAAGTCGGGCGTATAAGTCTCGGTGAAGCCCGAGGTCACTCTGATTTCAAGTCCGTCAGTAATCATCAGCGCGTCCCCTCCGACCACTTTCCCGGTCAATTCAAGGCCGGAGTAAAGACCGGTACGAATGATGGTCTGCGCCATGGCATAGGCCTGCGTGGCAGTCGGTGCAATCACGGTTACAGCCAGCAAATCGGTCGCCGCAGGCATCCCGGTTGTCGGGTCGAGGAATTTATGATAACGTACGCCTTCGAGTAAAAATCCGTCGTCAGCGCGCAGCGTTACCGCAGTACGGCTGCCGGTCAATGTGATCGTACCCAGTGAATCGATATCGTCGTTATAGGGCATTTCCAAACCGATTTTTTTGCCCTCTTCCTCGTTGATGACACAGATCAGGTCGCCGATGGTAATCTCGGCGCGTACCTCCAGCCCGGAGAGCAGCTCGGATAAATCAGAGATCAATTTGGCTTCTGCAAGCCCGCCGAAATCGATGACCACGCCGTTGTCAAGTGTGACGGTATTGGCTCCGAGTGTGACATTGATCATGCCGACACGCTCCAATTCCTCGTCAAGATCTTTCTCTTTCGGAACCTCCGCCTGTGAAAAATCCCAAAGCGCATCCAAGGGAGAGGCGGTAAAATCGTACATACCGCCCGAGAGTTCGTTATAATAAACCGCAAGCCGGATCATTCGCATCAATTCGTCCGAAACAGAGGTGGCTTCATCGTCGGTCAGGTTAAGCGCATACAACTCGCTGTCGGGATTTTCGGCGGAATAGATCAATTCATCCCGCTTGCACACCTCGGCAATCTGTGTTAAAATCGAATCATCGGTCTGCCGAAAAATTTTCACCGAGAGGGTCTGCCCGAACACCGTTGTGGTATACATCAGTGTAGTCGAACCGCAGCCGCTCATCGGAACAACCAGCAATAAAGCGCAAAACAGCAGACAGATAAAGCGGCGCATCGCACACCTCCGAAATAATATGTAGTTATTGTAAAACCAAACCAGCTGTTTGTCAAGGTGAAAGGCGCATAGGAAGATGAAAAAGCCGTTTCTTAAAAAACTGGATATTCTCATTGTCATCCTGATTCTCGTGGCTTCCGCTGCGGGTTTTTTGCTGCTCTCTGCCGACGGCGGTTCCGGTACCAGTGTTAAAATTACTAAAAACGGAGAATTGGTTGGCATCTACCCGATCAATCAGGACAATCTAATCGTCGTCGACGAACACAACTCGGTGCGCATTGAAGGCGGCAAGGTCTGGATGGACCACGCCGACTGTCCCGATGGCTACTGCCTGAAGATGGGTAAGATCACACGCGGCAGCATCATCTGCCTCCCAAACCGCGTTGTCGTCGAAATTATTTCCGGCAATACACCTGACGCAATAGCAGGATAATGTAGGGGTACTAGCAGCACACTCGCTAAGGCAAACGGTCCATAGATTATGACGCTTTTAAACCGGTATCATGCCGGCGGGCGCACACATAGGTGCGCCCCTACATCCGATTCGAAAGGAGGTTGCCGAATGACGGTACGCACCAAAAAAGTTGCTTATTACGGGATTTTTCTCTGCTTCTGCATTCTGATGGGCTGGCTGGAACGACTGATTGTGCTGCCGCTTCCGGTGCCCGGAATTAAGCTTGGGCTTGCCAATGCGGCGATTTTGGTGCTGCTGTATCATGACGGAATAAAACCCGCAGTAGGGATCAATTTTCTGCGCATCGTTCTTGTCAATCTGATGTTCGGCGGGCTTTCCGGCTTTATCTATGCCTTTTTCGGCGCTTTTTTGGCGATGGCAATCGAAATCCCGCTGTCACGTATCAAGCGACTGGGGGTTGCAGGGGTCAGCGTGGCGGCAGCCTCGGTGCATATTGTCGGGCAGCTGTTTGCGGCACAGCTGATGACCGCCTCAAAGGCCGTCTGGGCTTATTTACCCTGGCTGCTGATCGCAGCAGTCCTGACCGGCCTTCTCACCGGCGCGATTGCCGCAGCGACATTGCGCTATTTACCGAAAGCAAAATTGTAGATCGGAAACCGTATCGCTGATTAAAAAAGGAGGAGAATCATCATGTGTATATCTATTGAAACCAATCGTCTTATCCTGAGACAATTTACCGAAAAAGATGCAGAAGCAGCAAGTCAAAACAGCAAGCAACCTGTCGTAGCGCATTATATGTCGGATATGGTTCTCGAAACAAAAGAAGAAGCTTTGAAATGGATTAAATGGGTCAACGAGAAAAAGTTCGATATCGGTATCCCTTGTATCGTTTTAGCTGTTGAAATAAAAGAAACCCGCACATGTGCGGGTTTAATCGGTATTGCGCCCAAACAGGAACTCGACGGAGAAATCGAAATATTATTCTCATTGTCAGATGAATTTCAAAACCGGGGTTACATAACCGAAGCCGCGCAAACGCTTATTGAGTGGGCATTTGAAAACACAAAAATCCCCTACCTTATCGCGATCGTCAAGCATGATAACGCGTCTTCAAATCGTGTTATCAGCAAATTGGGTTTCAAGTACGACGGAGAACGCCGTATTGATTATGACGGAGAAATGACTGATTTTCACTATTATAAATTAACACCGAATTTCAACCGTTCAAGTGCTTTGCAATCCGATTAACAATCATCTCGAGGGCTACCGAGTTGTAGCCACCCTCGGGTACGATGATGTCGGCGTAACGCTTGCTCGGTTCGACAAAGGCCTCGTGCATGGGTTTGACCGTCTTCAGATACTGTTCCGCCACGCTCTCGATGCTGCGTCCGCGTTCCTTGACGTCACGCATCACCCGGCGCAGTACCCGTACGTCGGCATCGGTATCGACGTAGATTTTGATATTCAACAGATCCCGCAGCGCTTTTTCGCAGAAAACCAGAATACCCTCGACGACAATCACCCTTGCCGGCGGAATTGTAACCGTACGGTCGATGCGGTTGTGGATGGAGAAGTCATAAACCGGACACTCAATCGCCTTGCCGTTTTTGAGTGTTTGAAGGTGTTCGATCATCAAATCGGTATCGAATGCGTTCGGGTGGTCGTAATTGAGTTTAGAGCGTTCCTCATACGGCAGTTCGTCGTGTTGTTTATAATAATTATCATGATAGACCACCCCCACATCTTCGCCGAACCGCTCGCACAGATGGCGCGTGATCGTGGTCTTTCCGCTGCCGGTACCGCCGGCGATGCCGATCATTAGAACTTGGGACATGCTGTTTATAACCGCCTTTCGCAGATTAAAATCTTTTCTTTTCAAATTTTCAAAGCCGATTTTCGTGAAAAACGCCGATTGACTTCATCGTTTGCCACTGATATAATGACTGCGAAGCAACAGAGAAGAAAGGAAGGCCATCCTTCATGGCGAAGCTCTATTTCAAATACGGTGCAATGGGCAGTTCCAAATCCGCACAGGCGCTGATTACAAAGTTTAATTACGAGGAACGCGGCATGTCGGTCTGGCTGATGAAACCCGCGGTGGATACCCGCGACGGTGACGATCTTGTCTGCTCACGCGTTGGACTTGAAGCCAAAGCTGAAGTTGTACCGGCTTATTTTGATCTTCTCAAGGCTTTCTTAGCCCGAAAACCCGGTGAGACCTCGGTGATTATCATTGACGAGGCACAGTTTTTGACGTCCGAACAGGTCGATCAGCTCCGCTTAATCGTGGATGACTATGATGTACCTGTTATCTGTTTCGGGCTTCGCACCGACTTTTTAACGCATATGTTCCCCGGCAGCAAGCGGCTGATGGAAGTTGCCGAATCGATCACCGAAATCAAAACCATCTGCGCCTGCGGAGCTAAAGCGATTGTCAACGCACGTTTGGACGCCGCCGGCAACGTTATCACCAGCGGCGAACAGGTCTTTTTGGGCGGCAACGAAAGCTATGTCGCCATGTGCCACCGCTGCTGGCGCAATAAAATCAAGAGCCAGCAAGAGCAGGAATAAATTTTTATCTTGCACCCTTATCGTAGGGGATGCCCTCGGCTTTCGGGGCTTGTGAACTGCGTGAGCTGAAAACCAACACGACCAGCGTCGCAATATACGGAATCATTTTATAGACATATCCGGTAATATTGAGGCTCATCAAAAACGGAATCGAGGAATAAGCTGCCGAAACGGTCTTCATCAAACCGAAGAATAATGCCGCGCCTGCGATTTTCCACGGATTCCACTGACCGAAGATCAAGACGGCCAATGCAAGGAAGCCGTAGCCCGAAACCGTGGCATTGAAATTGGTGGAAGTCGGAATGATAAAAATCAGGCCGCCCATTCCGGCTAACGCGCCCGAAATCATCACGCCGGCATACCGGATGCCGTAGACCGAGATGCCCACCGCATCGGCCGCCTGCGGATGTTCGCCGCAGGAGCGCAGCCGCAGTCCGAACCGGGTCTTATACAGGACAACGGCGGCAATGATCAGAATTGCAAATCCGATATAGGTTGTAATATAGGTGTTTTGAAACAGCAGATTGCCGATGACGGGGATATCTCCGAGCACCGGCACTTTTTCTACCCGAAAGGTGTTGGTGAAGTTGATCTGCTGGACGTGGGAGGGCTGAATCAAACGGGCCGTATAGATGGCGAACGCCGGCGCAAGCAGATTTAACGCCGTACCGCTGATGGTCTGATCAGCCTTCATATTGACCGAAGCATAGGCGTGCAGGAGCGAATAGATCATCCCGCTGACCGCCGAAACCAGCAGTGCCAGTAGCAAGAGTCCCTGCCCCGACATCGTATCCTGCATCCTGTTAATAAACAGAATTCCCGAGAAACCGCCCATGATCATGATGCCCTCGAGCGCGATGTTGATGACGCCGCTGCGCTCCGAATACATGCCGCCGAGTGCGACAATCATCAGAGGGATCATAAAGAACATGGTCTGCTGGAACAAAAAATACACCGTGTTCATACGTTGCCGCCTCCTTTCGAATCACCCTCCGGTGGTGACTTCAAAGTCTCCTTTTTCACGCTTTCTTCTTCGTCCTGTTTGTTGAGCTTACGCATTCTGCGGTCGACAAAGAAGTTGCGGATCATCAGCGAGAAAGCGGCGCAGTAGATGATGATTGCCGTAATGATGCTGATAATTTCGGGTACAAATCCGACCAATTGCATTTTTGAGCCGCCGACGGTGATATAGGCGATAAAAAGACCGGCGAACAGCGCCCCGATGGGATTGGACATCCCGAGCAAGGCCACCGAAATACCGTCAAATCCCTGCGGCGCCATCGTATCAACAACCGTGATATAAATGCCCGTTCCCGACAGATAAAGCAGCCCGCCGCCGATTCCGGCGAGCGCACCGGAGAAGACCATGGCGAGAATGATACTCTTTTTCTCATTGATGCCGGCGTATCTGGCGGCGCTGCGGTTGATGCCGCAGGCCTTGAGTTCATAACCGAAAGTGGTTTTGTTCAAAATGATCGCCATAATAATCGCAACGATAATTGCCACGATGATGCCGCCGCCGACCATCGATTCCGGAAAGAGCTTATCCAGTCCCATCTTCGGGATGTTGGCGGTCTCGGCAACCGGAAGCGAACGGTTGGTATATTGGTGGAATACGGTTTCCTTGACAAGCATATTGACCGTGTACATGCCGATGTAATTGAGCATGATGCACGAAATTACTTCATTGACATTGAAGAACGCCTTTAAAACACCGGGTAAAATCGCCCAAACCGCACCGAATACCATAGCGGCCAACAGTGCGACGAACCACTGTATCTGTCCCAATGAAGACAGTTTCACACCGACCAGAACCGCTCCGTAAGCGCCCATGATGAATTGCCCGGAAGCGCCGATATTGAACAAGCTTGTCTTAAACGCGAACGCGACCGAGAGGCCGGTCATGATGATCGGCGTGGCATAATACAGGACGTTGCCGAAGTCCTTGCCCGAGGACAGGCCGCCGGTCAGAATCATCTTAAATCCGGCCCAGGCCTGCTGGGGATCGCTGATGAGCATAATGAAGAATCCGAAAATCAAGCCAACTGCGATTGCGATGATTGAAGAGATCGCGCCGGCCGCCTTGGAGATGTCGGGGGCTGCAAGCGTTTTGATGATGCTTCTCTGCTCTTTCATTTCTTCCCCACCCCTTTCGCGCCTGCCATATAGAGGCCGAGTTCGTTTTCGGTGACCTGCTCGGGTTTCACGTCAGCGACGATCTGCCCGTCGAACATAACCAGAATCCGGTCAGCCAGATTCATAACCTCCGAAAGTTCAAACGAGACCACCAAAACCGCTTTATTGTTGTCACGCGCCCGCACGATCTGGCGGTGCATATATTCAATTGCGCCAACGTCGAGGCCGCGTGTGGGCTGGACCGCCAGCAGCAATTCGGGATCTCGCGCGATCTCGCGTGCGGCGATGGCTTTCTGCTGGTTGCCGCCGGACATGCTGCGCGCCTTGGTCGAAATGCCCGCACCGGTACGGATGTCAAACTGCTGGACCAACGTCTTGGCGTAAGCGTTTATTTCACGTTTTTTCAAAAAGCCCGCGGTCGAAAAGCGGGGTTCAAAATATTGCTGGAGCACGAGATTCTCAGCCAGCGTGTAATCGAGCACCAAGCCGTATTTGTGCCGGTCCTCGGGAATATGCGACATGCCGTGGGTGTTGCGGTACCGGATACTGCGGCGGGTGATATCCTCACCCTTAAATAAAATTTTACCGCCGTCGGGACTCATCAATCCGGTCAGCGCATAAATCAACTCACTCTGACCGTTGCCGTCGACGCCGGCGATACACACAATTTCGCCCGCTTGTACCTCAAAATTGATATTTTTCAGTTTTTCCTTGGTGCTGCCGCGGGTCTTCATGGTCAATCCCTCAACCTGCAGCACACAGCATTCGGGCTTTTTCGGGTCCTTATGGACGACGAGGTCGACCTTGCGGCCCACCATCATCTCTGATAATTGCTCGACCGTAACGTCTTTCACGTTGACGGTCCCGATGTATTTCCCCAACCGCAATACCGTGCAGCGGTCGGCGACGGCTTTGATCTCCTCGAGCTTATGGGTGATAAACAAAATCGATTTTCCCTCTTTGATCAGCTCACGCATAATCTGCATCAGCTCGGTGATCTCCTGCGGCGTTAAAACCGCGGTTGGCTCGTCAAAAATTAAAATTTCGTTGTCACGGTAAAGCATCTTTAAAATTTCAACGCGCTGCTGCATCCCGACTGTAATGTCGGAGATCAACGCGTCGGGTTCGACTTTGAGGCCGTAACGCTCTGAAAGCGCGATGACTTTTTTACGGGCCTGCTCCATTTTGAGAAAGCCCAATTTGGTGGTCTCATCTCCGAGGATGATATTTTGTAAAACCGTAAAGTTATGGACGAGTTTAAAGTGCTGATGCACCATGCCGATGCCGAGATCGTTGGCAGCCTTAGGTCCGGTGATTTTCACCTTTTCACCACGCAGGAAGATCTCGCCCTCCTCCGGTTCATACATCCCGAAGAGTACGCTCATCAGAGTCGATTTCCCCGCGCCGTTCTCCCCGAGCAGTGCATGAATCTCGCCCTTTTTCACCTGCAGTGTCACATTGTCGTTTGCCCGGATGCCGGGAAACTCTTTGGTGATGCCCCGCATTTCGATGATATAATCCATCTCAGCCATTCCCTTTCAATCGGAAATCCCCATCCTCCGAAGTTTTTCCTGTTTAAGGAGAGGCGGAAAGGCGTTTTAATCAAACGCCTTTCCGCCTGCCGGTTTAACGCATTTTGCGTAACGAGCACATGCGTTTGTGTACGGATAGAGTTTTTAGTTTAGTCTGTGATCTCAGTGACAACAACGTACTTCAGACCCAGATCAGCGATCGCGATATCGGAAGCGCTGTTGACAACATAAGTACCGTCGACGACCTTGTTGAAGCAAGCGGTATAATCGGCTGCTTTGAAGGTGAGGAACTTGTTGTGATCCATCGCCAGGCCTACGCCGTTGCGGGTGGCATTGAGGGTCCAGGTTGTGCCGCCCTCGAAGGTGCCGGCATAATAGGACTCAAGGGCCTGATACACGGATACGCCCAGTTCCTTCAACGCGGAAGTGATGATGGTCGCGGACTCGTTGTACTGGTCGACGTCGACACCGATGACCCATTTATCGGTCTGTGCCTCAGCTGCGGCCATGACGGAGTTACCGACAGAACCGCCGCAGGCGAAGATGACCTGTGTGCCGGCGGAATACCAACCGGCTGCACGCGTCTGATTTTCGGGGGTCGCGGCGAAATCACCGGAGTAGTTGTATTTCACATGGATGGAGCCCTCAGCAAGGCCCATTTCCTTTGCGGCCTGTTCGGCACCCTGCAGGAAGCCGTAGCCGTAACGGATAACGGCCGGAACGGAGACGCCGCCCTGGAAGCCCATTTCGGTGAAACCGTCTTTAACTGCCGCATAACCGGCGAAGAAACCCGCCTGCTCCTCGGCAAAAAGGATGCACAGAACGTTGCTCTCGGTCTTATAGGTGCCGTAATCCTCGGTGTGGGGCTGTCCGTCAACCAGAACGAATTTGACGTCCGGATATTTGGTCTGTGCCTCATAAATCGGAACCTCGAACAAGAAGCCCGGGGTCACGATAACCTTGGCGCCGCCCTGAACGGCCAGATCAATAGCATCAAGATAAGCAGCGTTGCTGCCCTCTTTGGGCTGGTAATACTTATGGGTAATGTTGTGCTCTTCGGCATATTGGACAAGGCCTTCCCAAGTACCCTGGTTAAAGGATTTGTCGTCGATTGTGCCGAGATCGGTGATCATTGCAAGATCATATGTCTCCGTGGGCTCAGTGGCTTCGGACGAAACCGGAGCGGAAGACTCGACCGGAGCGGAAGACTCGACCGGAGCGGAAGATTCAGCCGGAACGGAAGATTCAGCCGGAACGGAAGATTCAGCCGGAACGGAAGATTCGGCCGGAACGGAAGACTCAGCCGGAACGGAAGATTCCACCGACGACGTCGTCGAAGGTGTGGATGTTTTGCTTGAGCAGCCGACAAAGGCCGCCAGCGTCACCATCATCACGACGGCAAGCAAGACAGAAAGCGCTTTTCTCATAAAAACCCTCCTAAACATCTATTCAACTTACGCTTAAAAGCGTGATTTCATTATATACCACCCTGTCGAAAAAAGCAATACAGCATTTAATAATCCCCTCGTAAAGCGATTGTTCGAATTTTACCATGAAAATCGCCCGAATTTCTCCATGGCATTTTTCGGATTGACACAACGAAGCCGGAGCGATATAATGAATGAAACCGAAACAGCATCGAAAGGCGGTAAAAAACAGATGAAAAAACGAGTGCTGGCGATTATGCTTGCAATCCTGATGGCGTTGACGCTGATCGGCGGTATTTCGGCCTATCTGTTCCGCTGAAACAGCGGGGTGAACTGATATGGACTGTGCGAATAAAAAACTACTTTTAATCGTCAATCCGACCGCGGGCCGCATGCGTGTGGTTCGATATATCGGTAAAATCAAAAAGATCCTCTCCGACGGCGGATACTCCGTCTCGGTACATATGACCTCGGCGCGCGCCGAGGCCACCCGTCTGCTCGCGGCATCGGCGGGTGACTATGACGTCATCGGCTGCTGCGGCGGCGACGGCACGCTCAACGAAGTCATCAGCGGCGTGCTGCTGTCGGGCAAGGACGTCCCGATCGGCTATATCCCCAGCGGTACGACCAATGATTTAGCAAAATCGCTGGGCCTTTCAACCTCTATCATCAAAGCGACGCTCAACCTCCTGACAGGAGAGCCCTACTTCGAGGACATCGGCAAATTCCAAGACCGCTATTTCACTTATGTGGCCTCATTCGGCGCATTCACAAGAGTCTCGTACGAGACCCCGCAAAAAGACAAAAACCTCTTCGGTCACGCCGCCTATCTGATGGGCGGCCTGTGCAGCATCGGAGACATCAAACCGTTCCGGGTCAAAGTCACCTGTGACGGGAATGTCAGCGAGGGTGACTTCATCTTCGGCGCGGTGACCAACTCGACTTCGGTCGGCGGTGTGATGCGGCTCTCCGACGATCAGGTCAACCTGCGCGACGGTAAATTCGAGGTCATGTTGATACGAAACCCCGAAAACGCCGCACAGATCGGTCAATTGATCGACGAGACGGTCAACCGGCATTACGACGGAAAACTGATTGCCCTGCACCACGCCTCCGAAATTCGTTTCGAGTCGCAAACTCCATTGGCCTGGACGCTCGACGGCGAAAGCGGCGGCGAATACACCGACTGCAAGGCTGTCAATCTGCACCACGCCGTCCGGCTGATTCTGCCGCGTTAAGCGGCGGCGAGTCGCCGCTCACAATACGCGCATTAAAATCTGCGTCTGTTTCGCTTCATAACCGCGTTGCCAACCTCGGTGTTATTTCGAATTTTCCCTGTTTCCGCTCTGATTTCCGACTTTCAATATGCATATCAGACGCTTTCTCTCAATATACTTTGACAGTATCGGAGAGGGAGCGTTTTCATATGATGGTATGGTCTTTCAAACTAAACAAGAAGATCCTCGCCTTTGCGTTGATTTTGATCGCGGCGATCATTGTGGTGGTTTTAATCGCAACCGGCGGCAGGGTCGAAGGTCCCGAGCAGACCTCCTCGCGCAGCAATGCCGTGACGACCAAAGCCGATCTGGTCGAATTTATCAAACAGTTCGGCTGGGAGATTGACGAGACATCCGAGGAGACAATTGCGATCTACATTCCGAAAAATTTCGACACGGTGCTCGAGCGGTATAATACGATTCAGAAAAATCAAGGTTACGACCTGACCAAATACCGCGGCGAAAAAGCCACCCGCTACACCTATGTCATCACCAACTACCCGGGCATCGACGACAAAGTGGTCATCAACGTGATTGTGCATGACGGTGAGGTCATCGGCGGCGACGTCTGCTGCAAGGCGCTAGGCGGCTTTATGCACGGTTTCTCGCCCGAACGCACCGAGGCGTCAACCTTAGCAGAGGTCTCGATGCCGGTCAATATCGAGAGTGAGATTGTCGAACCGACCGTTGTTCCCGAAGAAGTCATCGGCCCAAGTAATTAGCGGGTGAGAACCCGCTGTCAAACGCGGATTAGAATCATCTTGCCTTAAGGTGATCATCTTGCCTTAAGGTGATCATCTTGTTGGGTCGTCACGAATTTACGCAAAAGAACCGCTGCGGCGGTTCTTTTGCGCTTTCATTGTTGCATAATTCTATATGAAGTGATAAAATAATTTCAAGACAGACGGCCGTCCTACGCGGCCGAAAAAACAAGGAGAAACCTATCATGGAGAAAAAAATTATTGCATGCAGTTTAGCGCCCAAAGCGCTCGGTCCCTATTGTCAGGCGGTCGAAACCGGCGGTTTCGTCTTCTGTTCCGGCATGGTCGGCGTCAATCCCGAGACCAACACCGCACCCGAGGGCGTTGAAGCGCAGGCCCGCCAGATCATGGAAAACATCAAAGGGTTACTCTCTTCTCAGGGACTGACGCTCGACAACATCGTCAAAACCACGATCTTCTTAAAAAACATGGATGATTTCGGCAAAGTCAACGAGATCTACGGCTCTTATTTTACCGGTAACCCGCCGGCGCGTTCCTGCGTTGAGGTCTCGCGGCTGCCCAAGGACTTTTTAATCGAGATCGAGAGCATCGTCAAACGCTGATGCACAAATTTACCCAAAAAACAATAACGCTGCTCGCCGCTTTTATGATGACGGCGGGCGCGTTTGGCTGTTCCAAAAGCGAAAACACTTCATCTTCACCCGGTCAAATCACACTCGGTCAACTCTCGTCTGCCTCATCTTCTTCGGCAGTGTCTTCCGTCGTCTCCGTGAGTTCTGCAGAAACATCTTCATCTGCGTTCTCCACAGCGCCCTCCATGCCGCCTTCTTCGGCTGCCGCTTCACAAGAACCGCAGGAAGTGACCCTCGATGAGTTCATCGAGACCTTTATCGGCATCGCCGAAGAACAGCCGCAGTATCCGGTCCAAGACGGCAAGACAATTTACGGGGAGTTGTTTAATAATCCATATGCTCAGTGGTGCACCGAGTTTGTAATGTACTGCCTCAAACAGGCCGACAATCAACTCGGCACTGAATTTATCGGAACCATCTATCCTTGGCGCGATTCAGCCTATGCCACCGGACTTTGGTTTAAACGAGAAAATCGCTATTTCGACGCCCACGGCAGCTTTATTCCGTCGCGCGGTGATCTGATCATCTTTGACAGCGTATACGCCGGCTATCCCAATCACATCGGCATTGTGACCGGTACTGTGGTCGAGGGCGGCATCACCTATATCACCACCATCGAGGGCAACATTCCTGAAGACGAAATCAGTCAGGTTCGCCGCCGTAAAATTGCAGTGACAGACCCGATTATTATGGGGTATTGCAGCGCAGCGGTTACGACTGAATATACCGGCCCTCTTGACCAATATTGATCTCGGTCAAACCGCACTCCTCGCGGTTGCCACGCTTGCAGACCGCCAGCCGATACCCTTCCGGCTGATTGAACAGATAAAATCCGAAAGCGCCCCGGGCATCCCCGGCCAATGAAATTTCATCTCCGATAACGATTGAAAACGCCGACATCGGCGTGGTCATGCCGGTCCCGAGCGCCTTTACATAACTCTCTTTCAACACCCACAAATCGTAAAAATTCATCGGATGTTTTGCCAGCCAATCGTATTCCGGTTTTGAGAAAAACCGCTTTGCCACGGCAATTTTGGGCGGTTCGAGTTTTTCAATGTCAATACCCGCCTCTTCATCCGACAACACCAGTGCGGCGTAATCCGCGGAATGCGAGAGATTAAAATACAACCCGCCCTGCGCCAAATACGGTTTCCCGTTTTGGTTTTCGGTCATCTGCGGCGGCAGCGGAATCCCTGGGTATTGCTCGGAAAGCACTCTGCACAACAGCAGCCGTGCGCCCATCGACTGACGAATCGCCTTTTTATTGTGCATTCCGGTCAGCTTTTCCCCGCACAACCGGATGTTCTTCGGGTCTTCTATATCAATGTTGGAAATTTTTGCGTAATATGCCTGTAACATTTTCTCCCCCCTCATACTCATTTTAACATGAGACCGAACTCTGTTCAAGCAAAAAACGGCGAATGCCGCTTCACAAGTTATATGGTTTCGGCAAAAGCCGGATTCATCACACAAACCGTTTCGGACACAGGGAAAGGATGGTCACAATGAAAAAGGCATTGATATTGCTGCTGGCGCTGCTGGTTTTAACAGGCGGCTGCGCGGCACGGGCGGAAGAATCAATCATGCCCGAAAATGATAATTACAGTTACAGTTATGACAAAGCCGGCGGCATGACAACAACGGAACAGGCCGCTTCCAGCACCGACGCACTTGAAATGACGGCGGGGCGGAAGCTGATCTACACCGTCTCAATCACAATGGAAACGCTGGAATATGAGGAGACCCTTCCGGCGCTTAAAGCACGCTGCACGGCGATAGGCGGTTACATCGAAAATTCCTCGGAGACCGGCATTAACCTCAACTCGACCGGAAGACGCAGGGCTACGCTGACAATGCGTATCCCCGCCGCAAATCTCGACGCTTTCATTGAGGATGTCTCCCTGATGGGCAATGTCATCTCCAATGAAAAAGGCACACAGGACATCACGGACAGCTATTACGACGTCGATGCGCATCTGAAAACCCTACAGCTTCAGGAGGAACGCTATCTGGCGCTGCTGGAAAAAGCCGACTCGATGGAGGACATCATCACCATTGAACAGGCGCTCTCCAACGTACGCTACCAAATCGAGTCCCTGACCGGCACGCTTCAGCGGTATGATTCTCAGGTCGAATATTCGACCGTGACCGTCTATCTGCAGGAAGTCGGGGAGACCACCCAGCCCAATCCCGAGACCTTCTGGCAGCGAATCGGCAACGGGTTTGTCAATTCGATCAAGGCGCTGTGGAAATTCGCCAAATGGTGCGTTGTGGCCCTCGTTACGGCGCTGCCGTTCCTCGTGATTCCGGGCCTCGTTACCTGGCTGGTGCTGTGGCTTGTGCACCGCAAAAAGGTCAGACACGCAAAAATCGATTCAAACAATCACCCTGATACAAAATAAATCATGAGATGCGGGAACCGTTCTTTCGAACGGTTCCCGCATCATTTTAGTTATTAAAAGCATACCTTTGCCAATCGATCCATATCTATTTATATCTGTAACAAGAAAGGATGCTCATCATGGACAACGACGATTATGCGCGCAAGCTCCTGTCCTCGACCCGCGTCTGCGCTTTCTGCGCGGTGGTGGTCATGCTTCTGCTGGTGGGAACGGCGGTCGTGTTGGTACCCCGCGCCCTCACCGCCATTGATAACCTCAATCAAGTCACCGCAAACCTTAACGCGGTCGACTGGAAAGGCCTCGTCGACAACGTGGATAAAGTCGCCGACAGTCTGGAAAAATTCAATCTCGACCAACTCGCACAGATCATCGAAGACCTTCAAAACGCCATCGCTCCGCTGACCTCTCTCTTCGGCGGTTAACATCCGGCATGATGCCGGTTTCAAACGCGTCATAGAATCTGCTGTGCGTTAACTTGATAGCGCGCGCTTCCCACCTATGTGCGTCACTATATTTACAGATATTTTAGTTTTATCTCGTAGCCGCGTTTCCAGCCTCGGTGTTCACCTGTAGTCAAACGGAACGACATGATGCTATCGGGAAACCACCGAATCGGTTTCCCGTGTCTCAAACGCTTCATAGAGGCTGCTGTGCGTAAACTTGATAGCGCGCGCTTCCTACCTCGGTGCTGTTTTCAGTAGTCGCTTCCGGGAGACTCCGCGGGTGAAGAACGCGGCGGGTAGAGCCCGTATGCGGCTAAAGCCGCTTACAAACGCTTCATAGAATCGGTTGTGCGTTAACTTGATAGCACGCGCTTCAGACTTATGTGCGTCACTATATTTACAGAATTTTTAGTTTTATCTCATCGCAGCCGCGCTTTTACCCCTATTCCCCTCTGTGGAGGGAAGGAATTCATAAAAATGAATTTCCTTGAAGAATGTCTTTTACGCGACATTCTTTTTGTGTCCCGCAGGACGGGATGGTCTCAAGTGAGAAGCGAAACCTTCGTCGCTCCGCATGAAACCGTAAAACGAGAAGCCGCGAGGGTTTTCAAAACAAAAAACACCCGCAAAATAGTGGGTGTTTCTTATTGGTGAGCCATCGGAGGCTCGAACTCCGGACCCCAGGCTTAAAAGGCATGTGCTCTACCAACTGAGCTAATGGCTCACGCGAACAGACCGCATTATACCACATTAAAATTTTAATGTCAACCGTTTTGATTTGTTTTATCTGCAGATTATTTTTCGTTCTTTTTTGCGTTGTCGCGGGTGACAGTGCCGTCCAGTTCGTCCAGTAGTTTTTTGCTGCTCACGTTGACTGATCGTTTTTCGGGTTTGACGGTCTCCGCTGAAACGGGAACCAGCAATTTAGGCACAAGCATTGCGCAGACGATTTCTCCGGCTGAAATCAGCAGCGTTAAATACGGAATCACCGTTGCGGTTCTGGTGAAATCCGAAATGCGTTCAAATGCCGCACTGATCCCGAAAATCGCTATAAACAAAAACAGAAAAGCGCCGAGGAAAGTCACACCGCCGGCCAGCAGCGGAATTACAGGTGAAGGCCTTGAAAAAGTGACAATCCACATGATCATTGCGAGCAGCTGCAGACATAACACAATATAAGTTCCGTAAGTGAACCAGTTCGCCAAATCGGTCTCAAGGGAATACATATCGGTCATCTGAGCCAGCGTATAGGATTCACCGATACTGGTTGCCTGCCATTTTAAATAGATGAATATCGTGACGAGAATTGCACAGATAAACAGTGCGGCATACAGCAGCCGACCCAGTTTCGGCCCCGGTAAAGCGGCGGTTCCGATCGAACTTGCTTTAAATTTCGTCTTACAGCCGGGGCAGCTTTGACTGTCGTCCGGAATTTTTCTGCCGCAGTTTGGACACTTCATCTGCTTTCCCTCCGATAAAAAATTGCTGTGTCCATTTTATCAAACCGAGGCCGTGATGTCAATATCACCTCTCTTTTCACACGCCGTCATATATATGATTCATATAAAAGAGGATATCGCTTGCGCAATATCCTCCTTGCAATAACATTCGAATCCTCAACTGCAAAATATATGATCCCCGATAACGACAATTACAGGACGTGAGAGCATCCATTTGTTTGAGGTTTTGGCGGGATTATAATAATAGATTGCACCGCCGCTGGGATCCCAGCCGTTCAAAGCGTCTCTTGCGGCGTTGTAAGCGGCGTCCACAACGGGTTGATTGAATTGGCCGTCGGTGAGCGCGGTAAAGGCCCCGCTCTGATAGATCACTCCGCTGATGGTATTCGGGAAAGACGAGTGTTTGACGCGGTTCAGCACGACGGCGCCGATGGCGACCATGCCCGTATAAGGCTCACTTCGCCCCTCGGCTGAGATGATACGCGCAAGCAGTTTATAGTCGCTGTCGGAATATCCGGCCACCCCGCTTGTGCTGGTCGAGCCGGAGGAAATCCCCAGAGCCCGGAAAGTCGCAACACCGACAATACCATCCTGCGTCAGACCGTTATTACGTTGAAACCAGATGACCGCCGCCTTTGTTTTCGGCCCGAATATCCCATCGATGCTCCCGCTGTAATACCCCCAGTTTTTCAAGCGTGTCTGTACTTCTTTTACCTTAGAACCGGTACTGCCCTGTTTTAAGACAACGGCGCCCGCAGTAAATGCCAGCCCTGTCGCCGTCATGGATATGCACAAAATTAACGCGGTTACAAAAACCGCCAGTCGTTTTGCTTTTGTTCGATACGGCATAATGTTCTCCTTTATAACGCGTAGAATTCGCGGTTTTGTGCTATTTTTTGTCGTTTTTGCGTTTTTTATCCTCTTTTACGGATAAATTCCCAAAAAGAAAGAGAGCGCCTTTCAGCGCTCTCTTTGCCGTATATTTGCCGGATTTAATTATTTCTTGACTTTGCGGGTCTTTTTACCGACCAAGATCACTGCGCCAAGCATCAGTACCGAGAAGGTTGCAATCACGATGGTCGCCATGATATCGTCGTCTCCGCCCATATTGATGACGTCAAGCGGAGCCTCGTTGTCGTTAATGGACACCGTGGGCTTGGAGGAAGTGACTCTGGAACTGGACGGTGTGCTCGACGGAACGCTGCTCGGAACGCTGGAAGGCACCGAGGACGGCGTGCTCGACGGTTCGGACGGAACGCTTGAGGGCACCGAGGAGGTCTCTTTAACCCATCTGCCGACCAAAGTGACGTCGTGATCCGGCATAATGAACTTATGGTAAACAACCGCAACATCGGACGAAGTCCAGCCATAGAAGGCATACCCTATCACGCCGATCGGTGTGGCAACCGTGACCTCTGTGCCGACCTCATAAGAACCGCCTGCCGGAAGCGCCGGCGCATTCGCCGGAATTTCACCCGTATAGATATAGGTGACGTTGAAGACTTTCTTGGTAAAGTAACCGGTGAAGAGGACGTCGCTGTCAGGCATCAGATAATTGCCGCTGCCATCGGGTATAACCTGACCGCTGGTCCAGCCGTGGAACTCGTAGTTGGTCGCCGAGAGCGAACCCGCAACGAGCATCGCGGTGTTGTAATCGACATCCGACGCGCCGAGTGTGGCCAGAACCGAGGTATCGAAGCCCTCCGGAATTTCGCCGGTCAGCTGATAGGTGACGTTATGCTTGTTAATCGTCCAGCTGCCCGTGAAGACCACGTCGTTGGCGGGCATCGAGAAGCTGCCGCTGGTGATATCTCCGCCGGTGAGACCCGATGTGGGTACCCAGCCGTTGAAGGTGTAACCCGTAATGTCTCCGATTGTGGTATCGACGAAGACGGTGTCTTCGAACGGCACGACCTGTGCTCCCGGAACTGCCGGAGCCGTTGTCGGAGCTGAAGAATCATACTGATAGGTCACGTTGTAGGAGTTGCGAACCCAGTTGCCGATGACCTTGTATTCACCGGTTGCGCCGATCGTAAATCCGGTTGTCGGAGTGCCGCCGTAGGTCCAGCCCTCGAAGGTGAAGCCGGTAACGGCTGCCGGGTTGGCGGCGATCGTCACGGAATCGTTGATGTTGTAGTAAGCCGTTGCGGGAAGCGCATCCGCCGTTGTGGGCACGTCGCCGGTGTATTCATAGACCACCCACGCGGGTTTGAGTGTGAACGAGCCGGTAAAGACGACGTTCTTGTCAGGCATCGTATATTCGCCCGAAGCGCCTACTGTAACGTCACCTGTGACCCAACCTGTGAAGTTGTAATTTTCGGCAGAAAGGTTGCCTGCCCGTGTCATTGCGGTACCGTATTCCACACCGGACGCACCGAGTGCAGCGAGCACCGAGGTATCAAAGCCCGTCGGAATCGTGCCGGTCAGCTGATAGGTAACGTCGTGTTGGTTGGCTTTGTAGATGAAGATCAATGTCTTGCCGTCGGCATCAATGGTGATGTTCTGAGACAGCGGCGCCTGTGCCGTATAGCCGGTGATGGCGATGGCATTCTCGGTGTAGGTCTGACCCCACATGCGGTTGCTGACCGTATTGGAGTCAAGCAGCGTACCGGTGGTGCTGTCTTTGCGGTATTCGACATTGTAGCTGTAATTGGTGTTACGGGTATAGAAGAGTTTGATGACCAGCGAACCGTCGCCTTTGATGATGAAGTTGCCGGTATTGGTAGTCGTGGCGGAACTGTCATAGGTGAATCCGGTATAGGTCTTCGCCGAATACGCCGCCGTTGTTCCGGTTGTGCCGGTCGGGTTCTGGGTTTCATCAGGTGTGGCATTATAGGTTCCGCTTAGGGTCTGCTTATAATGCTCGACTTTATATTCGGTATTGCTGTTGGGGGTAAAGCCGCCGCTGAATTCGACATCCTTGGCGGGCATTGTGAAGGTGCCGCCCGTGACGCTCGCGCCGAGTGTGGTCCAGCCGCTGAAGGTATAGCCGGAAGCCGAACCGTCAGGTTCAACCGTCACACTGTCGCCGAAGGAATAACCGAGAGTCAGCGGGAGAGCCGAAGCACCCGGAACGGTGTTGGTATAGCTGTAGCTGACATTATAGCTGTTGCGCAGATAGTAGAGACTGATAACCAGCGAGCCGTCGGCCTTGACGATGAAATCATCGTCGATCGTATTGGTTGAAGTCGTCAGGCTGTTTTCGTAGGTGAATCCGGTATAGGTCTTCGGCGTGTAGGAAGCCACTGTTCCGATGTTGCCGGAAGCACCGATGGTGTCAGCCAGCGTGTAGTTCACGCCGTCAAGATTCTGCGTGTAGTGCTTAACCGTATAACTTGCGGCCGCCGGTGAGAACGAGCCGGTGAAGACGACGTTATTGGCGGGCATTGTGAATGTTCCGCTCGAAACGCCGATCCCTGTCGGTGTCCAGCCGCTGAAGGTGTGCGTATTGGGATAAGTGGCCGTCAGAACCGTTACGTCAGCACCGTAAGACGCACCGATGGTGTAATCCTTAATCGGCGTAACGCCCGCAGGTACGACTCCTGTGTAGGTGTATTTCACCTCGTAGCTGTTGCGCGTATAGTAGACATTGAGCACCAACGAACCGTCGCCCTGAATGGTGAAGTCCGTGTTATCCATAAGGTTGGACTCGGCCTTTTGGAAGGTGAAGCCCGTGAAGGCCTTACCCGTGTCATAAGAACCTGCTGTTCCGGTCGTACCGGTCTTGCCCTCACTGGCGCCCAGCGTGTAGGTTGTACCGTTGAGGTTCTGCAGCCAGTAGTTGACCGTATAATTGACGGTTGCCGGTGTAAAGGAACCGCTGAATGTGACGTCCTCGTTCGGCATTGAGAATG